>JAEDNG010000018.1 GCA_016302625.1 Clostridiaceae bacterium | reverse complement strand
AAAATTTTACCGCGGTATAACTGCCTGAAATGAGCGCATTAACGTTTGAGCGCCGCCACTCGTCAAGCGGGAGCGGATTATCAGAGGAAGCCTTATACTTTTCATAGCTTGCTAAGTCAAACTCCGCGTCGGTTGTCGGATAAAAGTAGTCGTCAAAGTGTAGTCCGTCCACCTTGTATTTGTTAAGAATTTCCCGAATTCCGCAAATTACAAGCTCCCTTACCTCGTACTCGGCGGGATTTAAATAAATTCCGTTATACCGTATTACATTTAGGTCGTTTTCGGTGCTTTCATCGTTAAGCCATTTATACGCCGGACTGTCATGATTTAATTTTTCAATATCCTCCGACGAGGTTAACACTCGATATGGATTAAGCCACGCATGGACTTTTATACCGTTTTCATGACATATATCTATTATGTACTCGAACGGGTCGTAGTCTAAGTCCAGAGCCTCGTCTATCTGCGGAAAATAATCCGATTTAAAAAGCGAGTCGCAGTATGAGCGGACATGCACGTATATGTCTGTAATTCCAAGCACTTTCAAATTTCGTACAGCCGCGTCAAATTCTGCTTTAAAGCCTTTTTCGCTTGCAAGCATCGAGTTTATCTCGCTAAAGGAAAGCCATACACCCCTTGACGCTGAATTTTCATACCTTTCAGCTTTATCCGTCTGCGGCTCACTGCTTTCCCGCTGTACCGTACCGCAGCCCGAGAGCAAAAACACCGATATAATAATGCAAATTAATATTCTTTTCAAACGCAAAAATTTCACCTTGCTTCTCTGTAATTAATAATAAGCTCGCCCAATGAAAATCCGCTGTCGGAGCTAAGCGTGATGCTAAGCGTCTGCGTTCCGTACAAATGCGGAATGATTTTAACTGTGTTAAACGCACCGCAGCCGCAATCAGTATCAGGCGTGTCAAGCTTAAGCCTGTCAAAATGCTTTCCGTTTAATGCTATATCAAGCTCCCCTACCGAAGAAACCGACAGAAGTATGCTTTCTATAAGCTTTTTAGTTGCCATACTGCCGAAATCAAAGGATTTTGTGGTAATACTGCACGGAATTTTGCGTGTGTTCAAAACAGGAACCCCGGTCCCCAAGCAAATATCGGTGTCGGATTCACCTGAAAGCGCCGCGGAATAAAGAATTAATCCGTCCTCGCCCGTGCAGAATAATCTCTGATTTTTTCCGCTTTTTGCTCCTCCCAGAACCTTAATGCTTCCGAAATCCCAGATATACCATTTAACATTTCCGGCTTTCAGTTCATTCTGACTGTATTCCATTATAACAGCTTTTGAGCCTATCATCAACATATATTGAACGATATCGCTTAACGCATGCGCTTTTTCAAGCTCCGTATCACCTATTTTCTCCAAATACGGCTTAATTGCCGCCGAAAGCTTATGAACCTTAAATGACGAGGTATCAAGCGAATATATATTGCCGTCGTTTCCGAGCCAAACAGGTGTATTACCGCAAAGAACGGCGGTATTTTTATTTGCGCAGCCTATATTTCCGGCAATTCTTTTTACCGAAATTGAATCGCTTTTATAAAATACCGAATCATTATCCGCAAGCAGCGAGGTTGAATTTATCGCCTCGCCTTTATTTACGGTCAAAGTGTATATTTCGTCCTCTTTATAAGCGATAATTCCGTTTTTATAAGCCAAAAGCGCGGTAATTCCCCTGTCGTTACCGCCTACCTCCGCCTCGGTATTCTCCGGAAAATAAAGCGGATTTGATACCGATACACAAAACGCCTTACCTTTGTCACAGCCGCCCGAAAAAACAATTTTTGAGCCGTATTCTGCACAGCAGGTCGAAGACGCGGCTTTGTTAAATCCGTTAGTTATCTCCTTTCCGGCAGTCACGCAAATGTTGTTTTCGTGGTACTTGCTCATCATCGGAACCGGATATTCACCCTCGGAATCGGTAAAATAAATCATTCCCTTTGAGCGGTCAACGTTAAGGGTTATATTCGCCGTGTAAAAGGTTGCCGAAACCGAGCTTGAGTAAGATTCAATAAACCATTCGGTATAACTGTCAGGAGCAGTATAGACACGGCATATAACCGTTTCATCTGCAAGCTCCGTAAAAGGCAGACGGAAGCAGGAGGAATGACCGTCTGAGGTAAAATATGCCTTAAAACGGCTCGTAAGCATATTCCTCGATTCAAGTATTTTCGGCTGTCCGGTAAAGGCTAAGTTTGTAGCCTTAGCCTCCTCGTAGCGGGTTCCTCTGCCGTTGATGTATACGACCGGAGTATAATAATCCATCGGTTCTGCCCAAGACATCATATCCGCAGATATCTCATAAATCCGGTAAGAGTACTGCGTTTCGTCATATAGATTCTGAGCAGTTGCCAGCAGAAATATTCCGCCTCCGTTAACAGGCGCTCCGCTGTAAAAGAGCAGGCTTGTCGGCTGATAAAAGCAATCGTTTGAAATGCGGTTGTAGTTAATGTATCCCGCGGCGGTTTTGCTGCCGTCAGCTCCTAGAAAATAAACGTAGCAGAAATAATGAGCGTCGGATATTAAGTAATTCGCTACCGCGATTTTTTTATACTCTCCGTTTATGTAAACCGAACTATCTGTGACATAATAGGAAATTAAGTCTTCATATTCCATGCTTTCGTTTTCAATAACATCGGCTTTCGATGCCGAAAGACCGTGACGTACAGTAAGCGCACCGCCCTCGCAGCGCATATTTTTGATGTCTTTTAATTCCTTGTCCGATATATTGGTCGGTAATTCACAAAGGTTTAACCCGCCGGAAAAATCCTTAACCTTAAGAGTTTTAAGTCCTGTTCGGTTTAATGAACTGAATTTCATATTGCCTGTTCCGCCCCCACGTTCGGCAAGCAGTCGCCGACATGCTCAATACATGCGAGCGCCGCCGCCCTTTTAGCGTTGTAAATTTCAGTGAACAGCCGATTTTTTTCGCCGTCCCCTTCGGTCAAAGACAGCATCATTGCCGTGCCGTAGCAAAGCGCCTCAGTTTTAGCGGAGGAAATCCGAATGTCTTCTGAAAGCGAGGATATAGGCTCACTTTTTAAATCCGCAAGAATCTGATTTACAGCCTCAAGGCACCTTTTTTCCATCAGCGCCGTCGAGGAGGGATTTCCGGCATTTCCGCTGTAACCCAGCAGATTAAGCACTCTTTTTTTTATGTCATATCCTCTCATCGGAATTTTCCTCCTTACTGTCATCGGCTAAAAGTCCGTTTTTATCCGGCACTATTCCGTCAGGCAGCCGCTTTAAAAACTGCGCGCGGTCTATTATTCCCTTTTCGTAAAGCGTCAGCAGAGTGTTTACACATTCGCGCTCGCTGTAAACAGTTCCCGCACCGACCTTTATTTCGGCATTAATGATAAGTCCCCTGTAACGTTCTGCGTCAAAAGGAATATAGCGTGTTTCGCCGCCGTATTTAAGCTTAATCTCGCGTTGACCGTAGCAGGCAAGCCAGAAATCCGCCCAAATTCTTGACAACTCCTCCGCAAAGGAATAAAAGCGGTTTTTTATTATCTGCAATGGCATAACCGCGGCGTTTCGCATTTGTGAAAGCGCCGCCGCATTATCCGCACGGCTGTCGCCTAATGCCACCTCGTTCGCGCCGCTTTGGGTAAGTGTATTATTTATAAGGGCTTCAACGCTGCTGTCAAAATTCGCGGCAAAATCGGGCGGAGCGATATACTTGACCGCCCCCGCGACGTCCTCGTTACTACCGTATACCTTAATTATCTGCCCCGGCTCGTTGGTAATTCCGTCAGGTACGGTATCGCCGTTTATCACCATCATCGGCATACCCGTCGTCATAGCCGCCCAGACCTTTGCGGTAATCATGCGGTTAATTGCGATTTGATTCGGTATAAGATATGTAATCTCGCTTTCGCCGTAAATAAGACCTCCTCGCTTTTCCCATGAGAATACCGCCAACGGATAAAGGGTAAGCCCCGTGTCAAATTCCGGACGGACAACCGCATTTTCTACTACCTTTACACTTTTAATTGTATAGCCGCCGTCCGCATTATATTCCTTGTAAAGCTTTGTAAGCACGGTGATTTTTCCGTCAGACGAGGCGTCGTTTATCGCGTTCAGGGTAATACCGTCCGCTCCCGCGCGCCTTGCTTCCCTTATTACCTCATCGGTTTCACGGCAGCTTGAAATTATAATATAAGGCTGGCTTTGAACGTCGGAAATATAAGGGTCGCCGAAAAAGACGTTTTCAATGTTAAGCACCTCACAGGCAATGTCTCCGGTTATCGGCACCTTCCGTGCCTTGTCGGCATAAAGACCGGTTTTTATATTGCCGTTCCAGTATGTGTAAATTACTCCCGTTCCGGTAATATATGCGTTTCTGAGCGCCTTTTCGTAAAGCACAGTCAGATTGACCCTTTCTGCAGTAACGCCGTAATAATCGCTCAGCGCCTCCATAACGGCATTTATTTCCTCGGTACGGTTTTCAGATGAAAATCCGCCGTCCTTAAAAATCCGCCTTATACTCCGCTCACCTAAATCCGGAACACCCTCTGCGGAAAAGGTGACCGATAACGGACTGCTTAAAATCTGCGACATCTTATAGTCGCCAATACGCTTTATAACGTTATGGCGCACAAGCGGTCTGTCGTTTCCGCATTTAGCTCCGTACCACTGGTCGCCTATGAAAAAACGCTCGTTTATCCGGTTCTGTTCGTACATTCCGCGCTTTCCGAGTGACGCTTTAAAATCCACGGCACTGCGGTATTCTTCAAAAATTTCTAAAGGCGTTTGCATGAAAATACCTCCTTATTAATTTTTCAGGGGAGGAACTGACCTCCCCTGAAATTAAGCTTAACCTACTGTTACGGTAGCGACTGTCGAATCGGTTGCGGCGATTCCGTTGGCTAAGATTCTTACAAAGTAGTAATATGTACCCTCAGTAAGCGTTGTCGGAATCGTAAACGAAGCCGAGTTAGCTCCGCTTATTTTAACCGGAGACTTGCCGTTAACGTCTGCACAGCTGTACCACTGATAGGTAAGGGTGGCCTCGCTTGTTGCGGTCACACTAAGCGAACCGCTTATGCTGCCGGCGGTAACGCTCTTATCGGACGGATTAGCCGAAATTGTAACTGCCGGAGAAATCCACGCCCAAACCGAGTCAAGTCCGCTCTTTTTTACGAATACATCATAGTAAATTCTGTAATCGAACTTGTAAGCGTCGGCGTCAATGTTCTGCTCCGGAGTGAAAATTCTCATTTTCTCGGTCTTTTTAACAAGGTGAGCGGCGCTTTTCGGACATACAAGCATGTATACCTCGCGTGAGTTCGCGGCGGGAACAAAGCCGCCTGCCTCGGTTGTTTTAAAGGTGTATGCGGTTTTCATGCGTTCGGATACAACCGGAATAACCGCAACTCCGTTTATGGACTTAACCTTAAGGGTAATATCCCCCTGCTTAAAGTCAGAAACGGTGATCATGCGGGATATTTCGGAGGAATTCTGAAGCGCGGCGTACATGTAGCTGTCTACAAAGGCGACCAGCTCCTCGTCATAGCCTGCAACCGACTGTACCTCGTTAATAAGCTTGCAAAGCGCCTCATAGGGTTTTGCAACATCACCGTCAACAAGATTTGCGCGAGATGCGGCAAGCCCTGCAAGCTTTGAAATAACGTAAGCGTCACATTCGGGAACAACCTTTGTGCGGACATACTCGCCCAAAATCTTTCCGGCAAGATTTGCAATGCCGGTTTCGTTCATATCCTCGCGGTCTATCTGCAAAGAACGCGCTCTGTCCATTGACATTGTGTAGGACGCGTTAGCAACGGTGATAGCGCCCTTTGTAAAGCCTGTGTCGCGGTCGTAATCGGCAAGACCCTGAAACTCAACGTCGGGGATAATTACCGTCTTTGCACCTACAAATTTAGCGGCGAGCGCGTTATCGGCAAAAAAGCCGGTCGCACTTTTCTGCGAGAACATTTTATCAAGCTCGTTTGAATATCTGGTTGCGTTTTCGATTGAATTAATTGACATAATTTTTTCTCCTTTTTATCTCCAGAGACCCTTTAAAAATTCTGTTGTCTCCGGGTTTATTCCGCCCTTGCGGTCTGTCTGTGAGCCTATGCTCATGTTGTCGGCGGCAATTCTGCCGTTTTTAGCTCTGTGAGCCGCTTTATGTGCGGCAAGACGGTATCTTAAATACTCGTCGAGCAAAAGCGTGCCGCGAAGCCTTGCGTTTTCAACCACCGATTCGGGCAAATCGGATATGTCTTTTATTTCGGGAAATTCTTGTTTCAGTTCTTCAAAGCCGTTGCCGTCCTCCTTATTTCCCTCAAGTCCCAAAACATACTCCGCCATTTCTTCGTTGCCGCCGCATTTCTCGGTAAGCTCTTTTTTTCTGCCCTCCCGGCGGCTGTTTTCGAGGGCGTTTAAAAATTCCGAAACACTCTGCCCGTCCTCCTTGGCTATGCGCTTAAGGCTTTCGTAATCGTCAGCTATAGCCTCGAATTTAAGCCCTTTCTGCGCAAGCTCAGCCGCCTTATCAAGCTCCAAATTACGTATTTCCTTATTGTACTTAACCGGAACAAAAACCTGATTGCCGCTGTCATTCTCATTATCCGCGGCTGTTTCCTCGGGCTTAGAAATAATATCCGTGTTTTCCAATCTTTTTCTTCCTTTCGTTCCTATAACTGCTCACTGCCGTCATAGGATAAAAAATTACTGTATTCTTTTTTCAGCTTTTCAAGCTCCTCATCGCTTACAGCCGGTTTTTCAGGCTTAGCGTTTTTTGCCGCCGGAGCAGACAAGGCTCCGAACAAAAAGCCGAAAAGGAAAGCCGATAAAGCGCAAACAACAGCAATAAATACCGTCATATATCCCAACCTCCGTTAAAATCCGATTTCAAAATCTGCGGGTTTGTCTCAGGCGCCTCCTCATTTTCACGGCAAGGATGAAAATGCTTTACATCCTCAAAAGCGTATCTTAACGCGTCGCAAAGATGATTGTCGCTGTCCTTAGGCATGCGAAGTCCGCTGTCTGAGGTCTTGTCGCCGTAAATATAGGAGGACAGCTCGCGTATCATATTAACGCAGTCGGGATTTACCGTGATTTTATATTCGTTGATCGCGGAAATTCCGTTTAAAATGCTGTCCCTGCCCTTTACCGACGGCGTTATTCTTCCGATACCAAGTCTCCTTAAATCATCGTTAGACTTAGGCTCCGCGCAGTCGGCGCGTATGCGCTCCTTTGAAAAGCCGAGCTTTTTAATTTCCTCTGCTATATCGCAGTTAAGCATGCGCTTTTTGCAGAACTCGCAGAATATGTAAAGCTCTTTATCTATCGGGTTTGCCATAAATCCGACAAAGCCTGTCGGGTCGTTTGTGTAGCCGTAGTCAAGCCCGAAAAAGCTTTTCCATTTATAAAGCTCGTCCTTTGCAATCTCCTTTTTTCCGACGGTCCAGTTTTCGTATACAAGACCCTCGGAAATTCCCCAATTTCCAAGACCTGCGACATCGTATTTGCGCGGATTGCTCTTTTTCATGCGCTCAAAAACCAGCCTGTCGGTTTCGTCCAGAAACTCGTTTACAAAATAGTTCGTGGAAAAGGTTTCGACATCGGCACTCTGCGATTCAAAAAACCGCTTTTTAAGCCAGTGCGTACCGCTCCACGGGTTAAAGGTAAGGGTTGTCTGCTTGTAAAGCGGCGGCTCGACCGTGCCGCGCGGCACCGATAAATCAAGCTTGTCAAAATCCGCTTCGCTTGCTATTTCAAAGGCTTCCTCTATCCATACGAAGTTAAGATGCCCTGTCGGAACCGTTGCCGAGGCTAATTTCAAGACATCGTCAAAGCCTCTGAAAATAATCTTCTGCCCTGTCGGTATATAGACCATTTCCATCGGCGAGACGGTATTTCTCCACAGGTTCGACACATTAAGCTTTTCCTGTGCCCATTTAAGCTGAGCGAAGGTGGAATCCCTATGTGTATTCATAACCTGACGGACCACAAGCAGATTGCTTCCCTTAAATTTCATTAATCTGAAAATGAAGTTCAGCGCAGTTGTAGAGGATTTTTTTGAGCCCTTGCCGCCCTTTAAAACCCTGTAACGCTTTTCGCAGTTCCAGAATTCGTCGTATCCCCCGCCGATAATTTCGGATAGTTTAATCTCCGATATCGTCAATAATCACCACCGCTCTGCTCCCTGCCGACTCCGGCTTATCATCGCCTTTTTCGCTTACGATTGAACGAATCTCCTTTACAGCCGAAAGATCCCCGCCCGCCGCCTTCTTATAAAGCGCTATCATTACCGCGGTCTTTCTTGTGGGATTTTTAATGTTGAACCCCTCGTCTTTAAGCGACTGTACCTCCGCGTCTGACAGCTTTTCATTAAGAATCGACTTCATGGTTTTGTAAAGCAGTTTATCGTTCTCCCGCATTTTGTTTCCCTCCCGGCGAAAGGATAATACACCATGTCAAAGCCGACATTCACCGACATGAAATATGTTTTTTTATAAATAATGATAATTATGAATATAAATTGTACCTTGCGGAAAACTAATTGTGGTTCTATTTCTCTTGTAAAATTGTTATAATATGTAAAATACCATTATAATCTTTAAAATAAGGAGGAGTATTCCATGAGCTTACTCAAAACCACATGGTTTTTATTCGAACGTAAGACTAAGCTTACCGAGGAATACTCCGCCAATTCAAAATTCGGATTCTACCGCCTTCTTTACGCTTTAGGCGGAAGCTGTATTTACGTGGATGAAAACGGCTCTGAGATTTTGGATTCCGGCGCGGTATACCTGCTCCCTGCCAAATCATATTCACTAAAACAAAATAACGATGAAATCTTTGATCACATCTGGGGTCAGTTTCAGATTGACGGCTGGCAAATTAACGAAATAATTGAAATCAACATTAAAAACGACCCGGTATACACTAATTATTTAAGCCTTATAAAAAGCCTTTCGGAATGTTATTATAATGAAAACGGCGAAAATATCACAGCGCTTTCGGGCGGTGAAAAATTCTTTCCCGTTTTCAGTAATCTTTTTTCTTCCTTTATAACTTATCTGTATCTTTATATTTATAAAACCGACGATAATAAAAACTTTCTTGACAAGGTTATTGATTATATAAAGAACCATTTAAGCTCCGATCTTTCAAACGATACGCTGGCTGAAACCGTGCAGTATTCCCGCGCCCATTTTATTCAGGAATTTACAAAGGCTTACGGAATTTCTCCGCAGAAATATGTTGTGAAGGTTCGTATTTCTCTGGCTATTCAGATGCTTATGAACAATGAAAAAATATATAATATCGCGTATAAGGTAGGCTATGACAATCCAAAATCCTTTGCCCGCGCCTTTAAACGCGAAACCGGCATTTCCCCTCAAAAATACAAGGAAATAAATCATCTGAATTTTAATAATAAGCAGTAAAAATACCCCGGACAGACAAAAATGTCTTATCCGGGGTATTTTTCAAAGCGTTTCAACCTTTATTAAGTTTGTGTTTCCCGACTTTCCGTTTGTGACGCCGCCGGTTATTACTATCTTGTCGCCTTCTTTAAGCCGCAGTGTTTCCTTTGTCAGCTTTTGTGCGCTGTAAAAAAGCACATCGGTCGAAGGGTAGTTTTCACACATCACGGGAATAACGCCCCACGAAAGAGAGAGCTTGTGCCACGTCTTTTTATTTGTTGTAAGTCCTACAATGTTCACGGGCGGTCTGAAGCGTGATACCATTCTCGCGGTCATTCCCGAAAGACTGCAAACCGCGATTGCCTTAGCGTCAATATCAATCGCCATTCCGCAGGTCGCGTGTGAAATTGCGTCAACCGTGTTTTTAATTTTAAACTCCGCCGAAAGAAAACGCTTTTTATAATGAATGTTTTTCTCGGTATTTTCGGCTATGCGTGCCATTGTCTCAACCGCTAAAACCGGATATTTCCCCGCAGCGGTCTCGCCCGACAGCATAATCGCGCTCGTACCGTCATACACCGCGTTAGCAACGTCGGAAATCTCGGCTCTTGTCGGTCTTGCGTTGTGAATCATGGATTCGAGCATTTCGGTCGCCGTAATAACCCGTTTGCCGAGCATCCGGCATTTGGTAATTATTTTTTTCTGAATTGCCGGAAGCTCCTCAAAGGGTATCTCGACACCCATATCTCCGCGCGCGACCATAATTCCGTCGCATTCCTTGCAGATATCTTCTATATTGTCAACGCCCGAACGGTTTTCGATTTTCGCAATAAGGTCTATACCCTCCGCGCCTATTTCGGCAAGATACGCCTTTACATCAAGTAAGTCCTGCTTGCAGGAAACAAAGGAGCAGGCGATAAAATCTATTCCCTCTTTAATTCCGAAAGCAATGTCCTCTTTATCCTGATCGCTTAAATACTTTTGCTTGAGCGTTTTATTGGGAAAGC
>JAEDNG010000207.1 GCA_016302625.1 Clostridiaceae bacterium | reverse complement strand
TGACTTTTTCAATCCGGCCTATTTGATATTGCAATTATGAATACAAACAATTATTGCTAATAATATAAAAAACACTTGATTTTTTTAACACAACCAGTTATAATAGTCTTTGCTTGAACTATACGGAGATGTCGCCTAGTCCGGTCGAGGGCGCACGATTGGAAATCGTGTAGCTCGGAAACGAGCTCGAGAGTTCGAATCTCTCCATCTCCGCCAGCGTGCCGCTGGACCCAATTCGTCTTTGGGTTCAGCGGTATTTTTTTACCCTTGCGGCTCGACCGTAAGCTGCATCTTTTTTGCTGCATCTTTACACCGAGTGCCTCGGTACGCAGACGCGTATTCGAGGCTTTTTTCTTTTGCATTTTTTCACTCGTGTCGACGCGGCGTTTTTCAAAAAGATCAGGTTGCATATAGTGAGCATTTCTCAGTCAAAAATCAGTCAAAAATTAAAACCCACCTTTATTGGGTGGGTTTTAAGAAAAGCGATTAATTATAATCTTCTATTATGTGTTCAGCTTTGCACTTACCGCTTTTGCCGCATTTTCGAGGTAATCACATTCAAAACGTTCAAATTCACCGTTATCAACCATTGCCGAAAGCGACGGATCAATAGGCATTTTACCGAGCAGCGGTACGCCGATTTCCTCTGCAACGGATTCGCTGCCGGAGCCGAAAAGCTCAATTCTCTTTCCGCAGTCGGGGCAAAGCACATAGCTCATATTTTCGATAATTCCAAGTACCGGAATATTCATCATACGCGCCATATTGTAGGCTTTTTTGACGATGAGCGAAACCAGATCCTGCGGAGATGTGACAATCACCACTCCGTCAAGCGGAATTGTTTGAAAAACGGTCAGCGGTACATCACCCGTTCCGGGAGGACAGTCGATAAGCAGATAATCAAGGTCGCCCCAGATAACGTCTGTCCAGAACTGCTTGACCGCGCCCGCGATAACAGGGCCGCGCCAAAGCACGGGAGAATCCTTTTCCTCCAGCATCATGTTGATGGAAATAATTTTTATTCCGGTTTTGGTTTCGGCGGGAAGTATGCCGATTTCGTTCTGCATAGCCCTGGAATTTACTCCGAAGGTTTTAGGTATTGACGGACCTGTAATATCCGCGTCGAGAATACCGACGCTGTAGCCCATTCTTTTAAGCAGTACCGCGAGCATTGAGGTCGTCATTGATTTGCCGACGCCGCCTTTCCCGCTTACAACTCCGATAACGTGCTTTATGCTATTGTATTCTCCGGTAGGCGTAATAAGGCTTTGCGGTTCGCGTGAGGAACAGCTTTCCCCGCAGGATGAGCAATCACCTGAGCAGCCGGTGTTTTTTGTTTCCGACATTTTAAAGACTCCTTGTTTCTAAAGTAGATTCATTATAGCATAAATCCGTATAATTAACAAGTAGTACAAGCAATTATAATTTCGCTCATGCCGTACTGCAGTCGTTTTTGCCGGGCATTTATAAACGTTGCTTTTTTCCATGGATTATCGTAAGTTTATTTATCTTTATGGCAGGAACCGCTCATCGGACAGTCCGCACATCCGCAGCCGCAGGAGGATTTCCCTTTTTTCTTATTTTTAACCATACTGACAATAATCCCCGCAACAACAAGGGTCAGAACAGCACAGATAATAATTGTTGCAATGTTTTCAGAGAACCATGAAAGCATTATATTTCCTCCTCTTTATTATACTGTCACCTTTACGCCTTTGGCAAGCTTTGCAGCTTCACGATAGCGTTTGATGAAAAGCATATAAACCATAACCGCTAAAACAGTAATTGCCGCAATCAGACCGATTACATTTAAGCTTCCGGTGAAAACGCAGCCGAACTGATAGATCATCAGAGAAATCGCATAAGCAAACACGCACTGATACAGAATAGCAAACCAAGTCCACTTAGCAGAGTTCATTTCTCGCTTAATAGCGCCGATTGCCGCAAAGCAGGGAGCGCAAAGCAGATTGAATACTAAGAACGAATAAGCGGCAAGCCGTGTCATTCCCTCAAAATCAAGCACGCCGAATACGCCG
>JAEDNG010000206.1 GCA_016302625.1 Clostridiaceae bacterium | reverse complement strand
ATTATAATAACAGCATAAGCCGAGCCGCCGAAATTTTAAAAAACGGCGGCATTGTCGCCATACCGACAGAGACTGTGTACGGGCTTGCCGCCTCCGCCTATGACGAAAACGCCGTTAAAAAGGTATTTGAGGCTAAGGGACGTCCGCAGGACAATCCGCTTATTGTCCATATCGCGGACATATCGGAATTAAGCGAAATTGCAAAGGATATTCCTAAGGTTGCCTTTAAACTTGCCGAAAAATTCTGGCCGGGGCCCCTTACGATGGTGCTTATGCGCACCGAAAAAATTCCCGCCTGCGTTTCGGCTGGGCTTGATACGGTGGCGGTCAGAATGCCGTCGGACAAAACAGCGCGGGATATAATAAGAAACAGCATTCCGCTTGCCGCGCCGTCGGCTAATACTTCGGGAAAACCGAGCCCCACCTCGGCAAAATACGTTATCGACGACCTTGACGGTAAAATCAACGCGGTAGTAATGTCGGGGGATTGCTGTGTCGGGGTGGAATCCACCGTCGTAACGCTTGTTACAAATCCTCCGAGACTTCTGCGTCCGGGAGCGGTGACCGCCGAACAGCTAAGGGAATTTTTGCCGGATATCGTGGTTGACAAGGCGGTGCTTTCGGCTCCCGCAAAGGGCGAAAAAGTGGCGTCGCCCGGAATGAAATATAAGCACTACGCGCCTAAAACCGAAACCTACCTTGTAGAGGGTGACGCAGCCGAATTTGCGGAGTATGTAAACGGAAAGCAAAACGCCGCAGCCATCTGCTTTTCGGAGGACAGCGATAAAATTAATATACCGAAGCTTTGCTACGGTACTGCGGCGGACGAATCGACCCTTGCGCATGAGGTTTTTTCGGCTCTGCGACGGGCGGATAATCTCGGAGCGAGCACACTATATGTTCATGCTCCGTCAAAAACCGGAGTCGGGCTTGCGGTTTACAACCGACTTATCCGCGCGGCGGCTTTCAGGGTGATAAAGCTATGAGTATAATAATCGGTCTTACAGGCCCTACGGGTTCGGGCAAAAGCAGTGCGTCGGCGGTTGCGGAAAAGTTCGGACTTAAGGTTATCGACTGCGACAAAACCGCAAGAAAAGCCACCGAAAAGGGAACGGAAGGCTTAAAGGCTCTTACAAAAGCCTTCGGCAGTGAAATTTTAAATCAGGACGCTTCATTAAACCGCAAGGCTTTGGCGGCTTTGGCTTTTAAAAACCGGGAGAGCACCGAGCTTTTAAATAAAACGATACTTCCCTATATAGTAGAGCTTGTAAAAAGCGAGGCTTTAGGTCAGGACACACTGCTTGACGCTCCTACGCTTTTTGAGAGCGGAATTAATGAAATCTGCGACAAAACTATTGCGGTTTTAGCCGACAGGGAAATTCGTTTGAAACGAATAACCGCACGCGATAATCTAACACTAAATGAGGCAAAGACACGTATAAACGCAGGCAAACACGAGTGGTTTTACAAAGAAAACGCGGATTATATTATATACAACAACGGTGAAGAAAAAGCATTTATACAAAGCTTTTCCGATATAATTAAAGAAATAATGGAGGGCATAAAAAATGGCTGAAAAAACAGCATCAGAAGAATTAAAGGAGCGTTTGTTTTACAAGCGTAAAAACGGAAGACTGTCAAGTGACGAAAAAATTTTGGAGCAGGCCGACGTTTACTGCGAGGGGTATAAGGAGTTTTTAAACAGCGCGAAAACTGAGCGCGAGGCGGTAAAGACCGCCGTTAAAATGGCAAAGGACAGAGGCTTTACCGAATTTGTTTACGGCAAAAAATACTCTGCCGGCGATAAGGTATATTTCAACAACCGCGGCAAGACGCTGGCGCTCGCCGTAATCGGTAAGGAGGAGGTCGAAAAAGGTGTAAATATCACCGCCGCACATATTGATTCTCCCCGCCTTGACTTAAAACCGAATCCGCTTTACGAGGATCTTGATTTAGCGCTTTTCAAGACCCACTATTACGGCGGAATAAAGAAGTATCAGTGGACAACCGTTCCGCTTGCTTTGCACGGCGTTTTTGCCTTAAAGGACGGC
>JAEDNG010000205.1 GCA_016302625.1 Clostridiaceae bacterium | reverse complement strand
CTCAGGATATTTTGGAGGCTCAGGGACCTGAGGCAGTCGAGGAATACATTATTGCCGAAATTCAGAACGCTTACCGCACGCAGGGTGTTGACATCAACGATAAGCACATTGAGGTTATCGTCCGTCAGATGATGAGAAAGCTTCGCGTTATTGATGCGGGTTCTACCGACCTGTTGCAGAATGTAAGCTATGAATATAAGGAAATAGCCGAAGCCAACGCAAAGGTACAGGAGAGAATCGACGCCGGCGAAGAGGGGCTTACCAAAGCCACCTACCGCGCGACTCTGCTCGGTATCACAAAGGCGTCTTTGGCGACAGAATCTTTCCTGTCCGCCGCTTCCTTCCAGGAGACTACAAGGGTTCTCACCGAAGCCGCTATCAAGGGCAAGGTTGACCCGCTGTTCGGTCTTAAGGAAAACGTTATTATCGGCAAGCTTGTTCCTGCCGGAACAGGAATGCATTGCGAGGAAATTAATCCTTCTGCTTATCGCGATGATGATTTGGTTGAAGACAACGCGTCATCCGATGAATCCGGCGACGGTCTCTTTGAAACCGATAACACGGCAGAGCATGCTGTAGCTGAATAATAAATACAGAAATAGAATAAAGCGGGATGTTTCAAATGAAACTTTCCCGCTTTATCTTTTGTTTCTCAATAATTATCACTTTTCCTGTCTCACAACATTTACAGCTATACAAATCTTATGGGAATTTTTGTGTTGTAAAAAGGAAATAATTATGATATTATATACTGGAATGTAATATAATGTTTTAAACGTATAAGGGAGGGAAAGCCGCGCTGTTTTATGAATAAGTATAAAACCCTTTTATCAAATACCCTCCTTATAAGTATCGGTACCTTCGGCTCAAAAATACTTGTATTTTTCATGGTTCGGTTTTATACCGGCTATCTCTCTCCTTCAGATTACGGCACAGCAGACCTTATCACACAAACCGCAAACCTTTTGTTCCCGATAATTTCAATGGGCATTACCGACGGTGTTTTCAGGTTTGCGCTTGATAACGAGCGCGGGCGGCGGAGCATTTTCACGGCGGGCTTTCTTGTAATAACCGCAGGAGCCGTACTCTTTGCCGCCGTTATCCCCGTATTAAGGCTTGTTGATGAATTTCGGGGATATATATGGCTGATAGTGATTTATACCCTTGCTTCATGCTATCATTCGCTTTGCGCCCAGTTTATAAGGGCAAGGGGAAACACCGCGCTTTTCGCGGTTCAGGGTATAATTAACACCGCGCTGGTAATAGCTTTAAATATACTGTTTCTGGCGGTCATGCGTATAGGCGTTACGGGATATGTGCTGTCGGTAGTGCTGGCAGATTTCCTCTGTACCGTATTTCTTTTTATTAAGGAAAGGCTTTGGACTTTTTTTACGCCGCACCCGCGCAAAAAAGCCTTTGCTAAAATGCTTAAATACAGTATTCCGCTTATTCCGGCAACGATTTTCTGGTGGATTACAAGCGTTTCCGACCGTTACATGGTAAACGGATTTATCGGGAGCGAGGCTAACGGTATTTACGCTGTATCTTATAAAATACCTACGATTTTAACCCTTGTTTCAAGCATTTTCATGCAGGCGTGGCAGTTTTCGGCGGTGGTCGAATCGCATGGAGACAAAAAGGAGCACGCCGGGTTTTTCACCGGAGTATGGTGCTCGTTTCAGGCGGTTATGTTTTTGGCGGGCTCTGTGATAATCGCCCTTGCAAAGCCGGCTATCAGAATTCTTTCGGCAAAGGAGTATTACTCTGCGTGGCAATATGTGCCTTTGCTTTCCGCCTCGATGATCTTTACCGCCTTTGTATCCTTTACGGGAACGGTTTACGTCGTCACAAAGCAAAGCGGGATTTCCTTTCTCACCGCTATGGCGGGAGCGGTTATCAATATTGTTCTTAATTTTTTGCTTATACCCTCGCCTTTGGGTGTTCAGGGCGCCGCAATTGCTACATTTGTTAGCTATTTCGCGGTTTTTCTGATCCGTGCGGTGAACACAAGAAAATATATACCTTATAAGCTTTACGGCGGCTATGTGGCGG
>JAEDNG010000204.1 GCA_016302625.1 Clostridiaceae bacterium | reverse complement strand
CGAGGGAATTGATGATTTACAGCCCTTTGACGCCGCCGAGTTTGCCGACGGAATTTTTGAGGAGTAACCCGAAATGCAAATATTTATAGCTACAAAAAATCATAATAAATTAAAAGAGCTTGAAAGAATTTTAACGCCGATGGGCTTTGAGGTTTTAAGCGAAAACAATTTAAGTGAACCGCTTCCCGAGGTTGAGGAAACGGGAACGACCTATGAGGAAAACGCGCTTTTAAAGGCTTATTCGGGCTTTAAGGTGACTGGACTTATCACGGTTGCGGACGATTCGGGTCTTAGCGTTGATATATTAGACGGCGCTCCGGGGCTTTATTCCGCGCGCTATTCGGGAGAGGGAGCCACCTATTCTTCAAACAATGAAAAGCTTTTGGCGGCGTTAAAAGACGTACCGCGAGAAAAGCGCACAGCGACCTTTGTTTCTGCTATCGCCTGCGTTTTCCCCGACGGAAGGGAATTTACCGTGAGGGGCGAGTGTAAGGGCTATGTTGCAGAAAAATGCAGCGGAAACGGGGGATTTGGCTATGACCCGCTGTTTGTATGTGAGGCAGGCTGTTACGCGGAGCTGACTCCCGAGGAAAAGGACAGGGTAAGCCACCGCGGAAACGCGCTCAGAGCCTTCAAAGAAGAACTTAAAAAATATATTTAAAACGGGGACATACTAATGTTAAACAGCAGACAGAGAGCGCAGCTGCGCGGACTGGCAAATAATATTGAAACGATTTTGCAGGTCGGAAAATCGGGCGTGACCGAAAACACCGTAAAGCAGGTAAGCGACGCGCTTGAGGCAAGGGAGCTTATAAAGCTAAGAACTCTTGAAACCTGTCCGACCTCTTCCCGCGAGACCGCCGACGAGTTAGCAGAAAAAACCGAGGCGGACGTGGTGCAGGTTATCGGCTCGCGCTTTGTTCTTTATAAAGAGAGCAAAGACAATAAGCAGATAAAGCTCCAAAAATAATGGGATATACTGCAATTTTCGGCGGCACCTTTAATCCGCCTCATATCGGGCACTATCAGATGCTCTCGGCGCTCGAAGAAAGTCCCGATATTGAGGAAATCTGGCTTATGCCTGACCGTATACCGCCGCACAAGGTCTGCGATTTTTTGGCATGTGATGAAGACAGAATAGAAATGTGCCGTCTTTTAGCTTCGGATTTTCCGAAAACGCGGCTTTGTCTTGCGGAGTTTGAACGCGAGGGGAAAAGCTATACCTACGACACTGTGACAGAGTTTTTAAAAAAATATCCGCAAAAGGATTTTACTTTCGTCTGCGGCGGCGATATGCTTATTTCCTTTGATAAATGGTACAGATATGAGGAGCTTTTAAAAATGCTTCCCTTTACCGTTTTCAGGCGTACCGATACCGATAATGCGGAATTTGACCGCAAAGCGGAGGATTTTTCGGCAATGGGAATGAAAATAACGGTTATGAGCGAGGTTATAACGGCGGTTTCTTCCTCTTTTGTCAGGAATAATTTTGATAAATCACGGGCTTTAGTCCCTGAAAAAATATATGAATACATTAAAGCCGGAGGGATTTACGGTGCCGGAAAATAAAACGGATTACGAAGCTTTTAAATTAATTTTAAAACAAAGACTTAACGAAAAAAGGTATTATCATTCGCTCTGCGTAGCGGACGAGGCGAAACGCTTAGCCGAAAAATACGGCGGAGATTGTGAGAAAGCCTATCTCGCGGGACTTCTGCACGATATTACTAAAAACGCGCCTGATGAAGAACACTTGAAAATCTTTAACGAGTTTGGTATAATTCTAAACGATGTTGAAAAAAACGCTAAAAAGCTGTGGCACGCGATGTCCGGAGCAGAGTATGTCAAAAATATTTTAGGGATAAACGACCCTGAAATAATTGACGCTATAAGGTATCACACCACCGCTAAGGCGGATATGTCCTTACTTGCTAAAATTTTATATCTTGCGGATTTCACTTCGGCAGACAGGGATTACGAGGACGTTGATGTTATAAGACAGTATGTTGACGAGACACTTGATAAAGGCTTTATTTATGCCTTGCAGTATTCGATTA
>JAEDNG010000203.1 GCA_016302625.1 Clostridiaceae bacterium | reverse complement strand
GGAGTGTACTTCTTGCCGTCGATTTCAACGGTGTGCGAAGTACCCATTTCACGCTTGATTGAGCTTATTGTTCTGTCAGGATTGGTGATTGCCTGACGCTTTGCAACCTGACCTACAAGTCTTTCACCGGTCTTTGAAAAAGCAACAACCGACGGAGTTGTACGGGCGCCCTCTGCGTTGGCGATAACCACCGGCTCGCCGCCTTCCATAACAGCTACGCATGAATTAGTTGTACCTAAGTCTATACCTATAATTTTTCCCATGATAAATTCCTCCAAAATGAAATATATATTTAATTAAATTTAATTAGCTACCTTAACCATCGCGGTGCGGATTACCGTATCGCCGGTTTTATAACCCTTTTGCAAAACCTCGGCAATTACATTTTCGCCCAAAGACTCGTCCTCAATGTGCATTACTGCCTCATGAAGTGTCGGGTCAAACGTATCGCCCGGCTGTGCGATTTCGACAATCTTTAAATTATCCGCCAAAGCATTGAACTGCTTTACGATCATTTCAATTCCCTTGATGTAATCGGGGCTGTCCTTATCTGCTGCCGCCGCGCGGTCAATATTATCAAGTATCGGCAAAATTTGCTTTATAATGCCCGCCCTTGCATATTCCGCGACGCCCGCTTTCTCGCGTTCGGTTCGTTTTTTATAATTATCGAACTCGGCAGCCGTCCGAAGAAGAATATCGTTTTTCTTATCAAGCTCCGCCTGAAGCTTTTCAATCTCGGTATCCTTTTTGGATTTCTTCTCTTTCTTTGCCGTTTTGGTTTCTTCCTTTGGTTCTTCATTAGGCTTTTCCGGCGGTACCTCGGTATCAGGGGTTTCCTTTTTAGTTTCCTCTGCCACTTGTCTCATTCCTCCATATCCTTTTGTGCCTCGGTCATAATATCGGTTAATCTCAAGGCTATATATTCAACGCTCGGAATTATCTGACCGTAAGACATTCTGTTGGGTCCTATAATCCCTATCGCGCCTTTATATTTATCCGCGCCGTTAAATTTCGCGGCGACAACCGTCTCGGTTTCAAGCTCCCTAAAGCCCGTTTCCTTTCCGAAAATAACTCCGACTTTTCCGTCAATGCCGTCAAGCATCGACAAAACAGGCTCCCTTGCGTTTACAAGTGAAATGATCCGCCGTGCCGCGTCCTCGCTTTCGCAAATATTGTAAAGCGCCGCCTCGTCCGAAAGATTAACGCTTGAAGCCTCTATTCCCTTTACCATTTCAAAAACCGCCGAAAGTAAAGGTGTTAGGCTAAAGGCGTCAATTCCCGTTTCCGCGGCAATGCTCTGCATATAAGCCATTGTAAGCTCGCTTACGGTTTTGCCTTTAATTCTTCGCTTTACCGTCTCGCTGAATTTTTCCGCAAGAGCGGGGGTGAATTCCGAGCCGAGCCGCAAAACCGTGTTTCTTGCCCTGCCGTCCGACGTTATAACAAGCAGCAGTACCGAATTCCGTCCGATATGCAGTGATTCGATCCTGCGTACCGTAGGACTCGAACCGGCAAAAAGACAAGTTATAACAGGCAACCCCGTCAAAGCGTTCAGAACCCTGCCCGCCGCCGCGGGGATTTTTTCGGGAGCCTGGTTCAACTCCGAAAGACCCCTGTCTATATAACTCTTTACGGTGTCCGAAATTTTTTCGGGGGTCATAAGGGAATCAACGTAAATCTTAAACCCTCTGCTTGTCGGCAATCTTCCCGCCGAGGTGTGCGGCTGTGTTAATAACCCTAACTCGCAAAGCTCGCTCATTTCATTGCGGAGAGTTGCGGAGGACGGAGCGTTTTTTAGCATAAGCGTAAGCGCCTTTGAACCGACAGGCTCGCCGGTATCGATATATGCCTTTGTAACCGCCGCCAAAATCGCACGCTTTCGCGGTGACAGCTCCATCTTCTTTCACCTCTGAAATGATTATTTGGACTTAGCACTCTATGCTCTCGAGTGCTAACGATTATTATTATATGCAAAAAATTCTAAATGTCAATACTTTTTTCAAAAATAATTTGACTTTTCCTGACCTTTTACATTTTGTTCATAATTCAATATAAAAAG
>JAEDNG010000017.1 GCA_016302625.1 Clostridiaceae bacterium | reverse complement strand
GCGCGGATTTTCGTATTATTGCAATACTTTTTCGGTATCGTCAACAGAAACACGTTCTTTAAGATTGAGCGACTCAATCGCATTAAGCGTGTTTTTAAAGCTCTTGTCAATATAAAAATCACGGTATCTGTATTGATTATCGCTGTCAATTCCTTGAATTTCAAAATTGAGCTCATATGAACCCATAATCGTTTCAGAGGTGGCGTTCGGAATATCCGAAATGTACGCCTCGGCGATCTTCTTTAACTCGGCCGTGGTAAGGTAGGCGCCGTCTATAAATTCGTCATCATCGCCGTAGACATAAATTGAAAGATTGGTCAGATTAAGTTCTTCGAGCTCTTTTCGGACGCTTTTGATATTTTCACTGCTCTTAAAGATTTCAAGCAGAATATCCGCATTTTCATTATCTACATCAAATTCGCGGCAAAGCTTACTGCCGTTTTCAAGCGTATAGTTGATGTAAACCGTATCCAAGTAATTTTCATAGCTGAAATCGTCTGAGCCGTCTATTATAGCCTTGTGAAGCTTTATAGGCAATGTCGGATCATCAAAAACAGCGTCGCATTTATTAAATCTCACTTCCACGCTTTTAATACTGTCCTCGCTCGGAATTTTTGAGGTGTAGCCGAAACCGCCCGACCACAGTAGCAGACACGCAAGCGCCACCGCCGCAGTTGAACAACCGCCCATAATAAGAGATTTTTTAACCGTCTTAAACCCTCGGTCGTTAATAGCGCCGAAGGTCACAGCGGCCAAAAGTCCCCCGATGACGGAGAAAATCCAGAAAAATACGTTATATGTGCCGTTAGAGAATATCATTCCGAGCCCGTACGCGCCGACAATTCCCACAATCACTCCGCAGATTATATATATAAATCTGTAAGCGTAGGAAACGCCGCTCTTTTCGCTTTTACGCCGCTTATACAGTAAATAAGCTGCGATTAAGGAAATCACGGTTATCAGCGCAAGCTTTGCAATAAATATGATCGCCTGCGCGGCAATGTCAATTTCATCTGTCAGAACCGTATAGCATTTTGCAAAGCTGTAAAAAAACGGAGTTGAGAAGTAGAGGAAATTCCTCATACTTCCGGACGGAAATCCGGTCAGAAACTCGCGGCATAAATCACAGCATATAAGCTGAACGAAAATCATTCCGACGTTGAAAGTGAAAAATGATACAATCAAATCAAACGTACTTCCCGCGCATACAATAAATATCATAGAAAAAGCACAGCAGGAAAGCATGATGATAATATTAAAAATAAATCCTAAAATTATCGGCTTAAAGCTACCCTCAACATTATCGAGCGATAAAATTCCGCACATTGAAGCGTATGTCAGTACCATCGGAACCGTGAGCGGAGCAAGGCTTGCAAAAAATCTTGAAAACAGCAGCCCTTTTCGCTTCAGCGGCAGCGAATGGAAAAAGTCGCCTGAGCTTCTGCCGTATAGAAAAGCGAAATTTATAAACAGGTACAAAAGCGCCGCCGCTGTTGTAACCGCCGTTACCAGCATCACAAGCTCATTGGAGAGAGCGTCAAAATTATAAATATCCGATATATCGCCGGTATAGTTATGCTTAAGCTCGTTATTAATGAGCATAAGAGTGTAGCCGGGACACACAAGCAGCAGAAAAACGGTTATAAGTACCGTAAGACCTAAGGTGCGCTTTACCGAATACCTGTATAAATTAAGCGCGGGATGAAAATTATTTAATGATGCTTTTGACGTCATACCCGGTCACCTCCAATTCATATACAAACATTTCCTCCAAGGTCGGCTCAATACACTCCGAAAAAATCGGAGAAAGCTTATTTATATAGCTCATTATTTCTTCCTCGTCGCCGCGCACTATCATCTGAATTATCGAGCCGCTGCGTTCGATTTTCAATACGTCAAGCCCCGAAAAAACCGAGATCTCCGGAATTTTGGCGAAGGCTGTCTGTACCTTGTGAAGCTTGCCTTTTAGCTTTTCTATCTCGTCGCTGAATATTATGTGTCCGCCGTGAATAAGTCCGACATGGTCGCACAAATCCTCAAGCTCCCTTAAATTATGCGAGGCGATAACCGTAGTCATGGAACGGTTTTCCACGCCCTCGATAAGTATGTTTTTAAGCACCTTGCGCATTACAACGTCAAGACCGTCGAAAGCCTCGTCCAAAAGCAGATATTTAGGCGAGGACGCAATCGCCATGATAAGCGCCGCCTGACGCTGCATACCCTTTGACATGGCGGCTATTTTCGCCTTATAATCAAGCGGGAAAATTTCTATAAGCCTGTTATAAAGCTGACTGTCAAAATTCGGATACATCTGACGGTAAAATCTCGCCGTTTCCTTTATCGTGGCGTGAGGCAGAAAATACGGTGTGTCTCCGAGATAGGCTATTTCCGCTTTTACCGCGGCATTGTCGAAAATGCTTTCTCCGTCAACCGTAATTTCGCCGCCGTCGGGCATGTAAACTCCCGAAATCAGGCGCAATAAGGTAGATTTACCTGAACCGTTTGAGCCGACAAGCCCGTAAATCGAACCCTCGTCTATATGAAAATCCACCGCGTCAAGCGCCTTTTTACTCTCAAATATCTTTGTAAGCCCGGTCGCTTTTATCATTTCTCCGTCTCCCCCTTTTCGCAGACCTCAGTAACAATACCTATAAGCTCGTCTTTTCTGAGCCCAAGCTCAGCAGCGGCTTTGACGGCGGCTTTAAAATCCTTTTTAGCCGACATAATAACCGCCGTATCCGCCGCCGCATCGTCAGAAATAAAGGAGCCCTTGCCCTTTACGGAATATATTATCCCGCTGCTTTCAAGTATCTGATACGCCTTTTGTATGGTGTTGGGATTAACGCTGAGCTCCATTGCAAGCTGTCTTACCGACGGAAGCTGTTCGCCGCTTTCGACCAGCCCCAAAGCCTTCATGCGGATAAAGCCGTTTACTATCTGGTCGCATATGGGAACCCCGCTCTTATAATTAAGCTGAATCACAAAGCACCTCCGTAATAAAGTTATAAACTGTACTAATACAGGTAGTACAGATAAATAATACACTGTATTTGCGGTTTTGTCAATACAAATTTCATCAATTTTCTCACTTGAAAAAGCTTTTTTAAGTTGTATAATAATATGAGTGTTAAAAAAGGCATTAAGGGGAGTTTTTTGTGGGAGCATACAGCTATTTATTGGCGCTTGCGCTTATATTGCTATTTACAAAGATATTCGGTTTAATGACGGCTCACGTTCATCTGCCGCAGGTTGTCGGAGCGCTTTTAGCGGGGATTTTGTTAGGACCCAGCGGTATCGGAATACTCGAGCAGTCGGATTTTCTTACCAAGACCGCCGAAATCGGCGTTATAATGCTGATGTTCATAGCGGGTATTGACACCGATATCAACGAATTAAAGCACACGGGCCCTGCCGCCTGTCTTATCGCAACGCTGGGCGTATTCGTTCCGATTTTGGGCTGCGGCGGAGTTTATTATCTGTTTTTCGCCGACGGCTTTAACTATACCTCGGTAATCAAATCGGCTTTTGTCGGGATAGTCTTTGCCGCAACCTCTGTCAGCATAACGGTTGAGACATTAAACGAAATGGGCAAGCTTAAAACCCGCGTCGGTACGACCCTGCTTTCCGCCGCTATAATTGACGATATTATCGGAATAGTAGTATTAAGCGTTTTATCCGCAATGGGCGACCGCACGGTAAATCCCGGAATAGTTGTGCTTAAAATTCTCGGTTTCTTCGTGTTTACCGGGGTTGTCGGCTTCGTTGTATATAAAATATTCAAAAAAATATCGGTTGATCACGGTAACAGCCGCCGCGTAGCGGTCTGGGCGCTGGCTTTCTGCTTTATCATGTCCTACTGTGCCGAGAGATTTTTCGGTGTCGCCGATATAACAGGCGCGTATTTTGCCGGAGTTATTCTCTGCAATGTGACAAATTCCCGCCGGTATGTCGCAAAAAAGGTCACAGCCGCGTCATATCTTGTATTCTCACCTGTGTTCTTTGCAAGTATAGGGCTTAAGACCGACCTGTCGGGTATCACGGCGAATATTATCGTTTTCGCGCTGGTTTTAGCGGTCATGGCTGTCATTACAAAAATAGTCGGCTGCGGACTGGGCGCTAAAGTCTGCAAAATGAGCTCGCACGAATCGCTCGCGGTAGGCGTAGGCATGGTCGCGCGCGGAGAGGTCGCTCTTATGGTGGCGCAAAAGGGCATTGACAGCGGAAACATCGACCCAAAGGTTTTTCCGGCGATAGTACTCTGCGTTGTCGTGGCGGCACTTATTACTCCCATTCTTTTAAAGCTTGTCATATCTCACGAAAAGCCCTCGGACGGCGAAAACGGCGCGCCGCAAAAGGAGCCACGGACAGCCGCGGCGAAAATTTAAAAAAATGCTTGACAAATGCATATGCTTGCATTATAATCTTAATGTTGCAATCCAAAGACCGCAGGTGACCGCAAGGGTCGTAAGTAAACCGCCTGCCGAGGTGCGCGCTTAAGTAACTTTGTTTATTTATGCCCGTCCTATGTCTTTGGACGGGCTTTATTTATGCTTTTCGGAGGTGAAAATTAAATGCCGAACGCTTCAGTTTTAGAGAAAAAACAGCAGCAGGTAGCTGAGCTTGCAGAAAAGATTTCGGGTGCTGTCACAGGCGTAATCGTTGATTACAAGGGAATTACGGTTGCCGACGATACGGCGCTTCGTAAAGAGCTTCGTGAGAACGGGGTTGAATACTTCGTTGTTAAAAACACAATACTCGGCCGCGCTATCGAGGGCACCTCTGTTGAGGGCATGAAGTCCGTTCTTGAGGGAACGACCGCAATCGCGCTTTCAAAAGAGGATTACACCGCTGCGGCGAGAATTCTCTGCAAATTTGCCGAGGGCCACGATAACTTTAAGGTTAAGTCCGGTTTCTTGGACGGTCAGGTAGCCGATGTTGCTACTATCGAGTCTCTCGCAAAGCTTCCGAGCAAGGAGGTTCTTCTTGCGACCGTGTGCAGCGCCTTCCAGGCTCCTATCGCTGCCTTTGCGCGCGCAGTACAGGCTATCGTCGATAAAGACGGCTCCGCAGACGCGGAATAATTAATTAAAATATTAAATATAACTATGGAGGAATAAAAAATGGCATCTGAGAAAATCACAGCTATGATTGAAGAGTTAAAAACTCTTACGGTTCTTGAGCTTTCCGAGCTCGTTAAAGCAGTAGAAGAGGAATTCGGCGTATCCGCTGCGGCAGCAGTTGCAGTTGCGGCTCCGGCAGCAGGCGGTGCGGCAGCAGTTGAAGAAAAAACCGAATTCGACGTTGTTCTTAAAGAGGTCGGCGCTGAGAAGATTAAGGTTATTAAGGTTGTTCGCGAAATTACCGGTCTCGGTCTTGCAGAAGCAAAGGCTATCGTAGACGGCGCTCCGAAGACCCTCAAAGAGGCTGTTGCTAAGGAAGACGCTGAAGCTATGAAGGCTAAGCTTGCCGAAGTCGGCGCTACTGTTGAGCTTGCTTAATTAATTGATTTTTAAAAGGCTGTCTTGAGTTTAAGACAGCCTTTTTTTAACGATACATAAGAGGGAGTGTATGTCTTGAAAGAACTTTTAAAAGCTCAAGGACTTACCAAATCTTTCAGGCTGTCAAAAAAACAGCAGCAGCTTGAAAAAACCAACCAGAGCATTAAGGTGGCGGCAAATAAAATCTCTTTTTCTGCCTATGAGGGGGAAATTTTCGGACTTTTAGGGCCGAACGGCGCGGGTAAAACGACTACGCTCAGAATGCTTGCAACGCTTATCAAGCCTGACAGCGGCGACGCGCTTATCGACGGGCACAGCATTGTTAAAGAGCCGGAAACAGTAAGAGCTAAAATCGGTTTTTTAACGAGCGAGCTTAAATTGGAGGAATTTTTTACCCCGAATTATTTGTTCGATTTCTTTTCCGAGCTTCACGGAATTCCCGACGATGTAAGAGATAAGCGCAAGCAAAAGCTTTTCGGCATTTTCGGCATAGACCGCTTTGCAGAGGTTAAAATTGCGAACCTTTCCACCGGTATGAAGCAAAAGACCTCGCTTGCAATATCACTGGTGCACGACCCGTCTATTATCATATTCGACGAGCCGACAAACGGTCTCGACGTTATAACCGCGAAGGTGGTAACCGACTTTTTGCTCGACTTAAAGGCAGAGGGCAAGACAATAATCGTTTCCACCCATATTTTCAGTCTGGTTGAAAAAATCTGCGACCGCGTCGGCATTATAATAAACGGCAAAATGAACCTTTGTGATACTTTAGAAGCAGTGAAGGACGGCAAGTCCTTAGAGGACAGATTTTTTGAAATCTATTCCGCGGCGGTAGGTGAAGAAGTATGAAAAATTCAGTATTTACAATAATGAAAAAAGAGCTTGCGCGTTTCTTCGGCGACAAGCGAATGGTTATAACCACTATTTTCCTGCCGGGAATCATGATTTATGTGTTATACACCTTTATGGGTGACGCAATTATGAATAATTTTACGACCGACGAGGAATATAAGCCGTCTGTTTCGGTTGTTAATATGCCCGAAGAACTGTCTCCCCTGTTTGAAGCGGCAAATCTTGAAATTGTCGAGTGTAAAGAGGAACAAATCGACAGCGTCAAGCAGGAAATAAAGGACAGTAAAACCGATTTGTGCATAGTGTTTCCGTCTGATTTTGAAACGGCTGTCGCTGAGTATTCCGCCGCAGACGGCAAGGCGGCTCCTAATATAGAAATATATTATAATTCAAGCAGCACCGATTCCCAAACCGGTTATGATGTTGTAACGGCATTGCTTGACGGCTATGAATCCGCAATGACAAATAAGTTTGATATAAACAACACCGACAAAAAGTACGATCTTGCAAGCGACGAGGATATAACCGGAATGATATTTTCCTCAATGCTGCCGATGCTTTTGCTTATTTTCATGTTCAGCGGCTGTATGGCGGTAGCTCCCGAATCAATAGCGGGAGAAAAGGAGCGCGGCACGATTGCGACAATGCTTATAACCCCTGTAAAACGCGGACATATTGCGTTGGGTAAAATACTCGCGCTCTCGGTAATAGCCCTTTTAAGCGGAGTTTCAAGCACATTAGGCACAATTTTGTCCTTGCCTAAGCTTATGGGCGGAGAAGCAAACGGACTGATCGGGAATGTTTACGGTGTAAAGGATTACGCATGTCTTGCGGTGGTTATACTCTCGACTGTTTTACTGCTGATAACCCTTATTTCAATCATTTCCGCCTTTGCTAAGACAATTAAGGAGGCACAAAGCTATGTTTCTCCTTTGATGATTGTGGTTATGCTTTTAGGCGTTACCGCAATGTTCGGCAGCGGCGCTAAAACCGACATTGTTTTCTACCTTATTCCGATTTACAACTCGGTTCAGTGCATGGTCGGCATATTCTCGTTTGACATTGTTCCGACATTTATTGCCGCGGCGGTGATATCAAACGTTGTTTACGCCGGTTTAGGCGCGTTTATACTTTCAAAAATGTTTAACAGCGAGAAAATTATTTTCAATAAATAATATCAAAAAAACGGGGTGTCGCAACATATGTGACATCCCCGTTTTTTTAAGAATATTTGAGAAAATTCAGTCCTTGATTTCCTCAAAATCCGCCGCGCCGTGCTTGCAAAGCGGGCAAACAATATCGTCGGGCAGCTCGTCGCCCTCGTAAATCCAGCCGCACACCTTGCAGACAAAGCCTTTTTTGCCCTCTGTTTTCGGTTTGGGTTTGACATTGTTCTGATAATAAGTATAGGTCATGGTTTCGCGGTCGGAGAGCACCCTCGCCTCTGTTACCGAGCAGATAAACATTCCGTGGGTGTCAAGGTCGACATACTGCTCAACCTTAAGCGACATAAAGGAATTTATATAACGCGGCAGAAAAGCAAGACCGTTATCGCTGCGAAGCGGCTCACAGTCGGCGAATTTATCGACTGTTCTTCCGCTTTGGAAACCGAAGGTTTCAAACACACTGAACGGCGCGTCAACCGACAGGCAGTTTACGTTCATAACTCCCGTTTGCTTTATAACATGATGAGAATAATTATCCTTATTAATGGTCACGGCAATGCGGTTTGGTGTGTTTGTAACCTGCGTTACGGTATTGACAATCAGTCCGTTATCCTTTTTGCCGTCGTTAGAGGTGACAACATACAGTCCGTAGCCGATATTGAAAAGGGCGGTCAAGTCATTTTTGTTTGCTGTTTTATCGCTTTGAGCCAGATAATCCTGACAAAGCTCGTTTGCCAGCGCCTCAAGCTGCTCCTTGCTTTCAGTGCTAAGCGCTGATTTGATTTTAACCGTAGTATCGGCAAAGGTAAGGTTCTTGCAGTTTTCAAGCATGCCCTTCATGACCTTTGAAGCAAGCGGCGCCCAGCTCCCGTTTTCAATAAAGGCAACGGTGCGGTTCTGAAAATTCCTCTCGGTCAGGTGCTCTATAAACTCGCGCATAAACGGGAAAATATCCGCGTTGTAAGTGGTGGTTGCAAGCACTATCCTGCCGTAACGGAACGCGTCCTCTACAGCCTCCGCCATATCACAGCGCGCAAGGTCGTTGACAACTACTTTCGGACAGCCTTTTTCCCTGAGCTTTTCCGCAAGCAGCTCGACCGCCTTTTTGGTATTGCCGTAAACCGAGGTGTAGGCTATCATGATGCCGTCACTTTCAACGCCGTAGGAGGACCATGTGTTATATAGATTTATATAATATCCGAGATTTTCGCTAAGCACAGGTCCGTGCAGAGGGCATATCTTTTCAATTTGGAGCCCCGCGGCTTTTTTAAGCAGAGCCTGCACCTGCGCGCCGTATTTTCCGACAATTCCGATATAATAGCGGCGTGCCTCGCATGCCCAGTCCTCTTCTGTATCAAGCGCGCCGAATTTGCCGAAACCGTCGGCGGAAAACAACACCTTATCGTGGCTGTCATAAGTAACGATAACCTCCGGCCAGTGCACCATCGGAGCGGTAACAAAGGTAAGAGTATGAGCGCCGAGCGACAGGGTATCTCCCTCGCCTACTACAATTCTTCCGTCCGAAAAATCGGTGCCGAAAAAGTTCTGCATCATGGTAAACGCCTTTGCAGAGGATACAATTACCGCGTTCGGGTACGCTTTCATAAAGTTCAAAATATTTGCGGAATGATCCGGCTCCATATGCTGAACGATAAGATAATCGGGTTTTCTGCCGCCCAGTGCGTTTTCGATGTTATCAAGCCAGCGGTGGGTAAATCTCGCGTCCACCGTGTCCATAACCGCAATTTTTTCGTCAATTATAACGTATGAGTTGTACGCCATGCCGTTCGGAACAGTATACTGTCCCTCAAAAAGGTCGATTTCATGATCGTCTACACCGACATAGCGAATGTCTTTTGTAATCTCCATATATTTCCTCTTTCCCCGCCGAAAGCGGTATTTTTTGCCGATAATCCGACGACATAAAAATCAAAGCCCCTTTAAATACGAGGCTTTGAAAAAAACTTACTCTTTTGAAAACTGATCCTTGCCGGCGCCGCACAGCGGACATTCAAAATCCTCGGGAAGATCCTCGAATTTTGTTCCGGGAGCAATTCCGTTATCGGGATCGCCTAACTCCTCGTCATAGACCCAGCCGCATAATTCGCATACATATTTCATTTTGATTACCTCTTTCTTATATATCTTTTTTCCATAAACCGTGTAAATTGCAGTAAGCATACACGGCAATCGGCTTTTCATCAATCAGGGCAAAAGAAACCTCGGGCGCCTCGCCTGCCGAAAGGCACTTTCTGTGTCCTCCCCTGTCTGTCAAAAGATAGACCCATTTAATACTGTGCTCTTCGGTCATCGGATGGGCATCGGTTCCGACAGACACCTTAACGGTATTGCCGTCAATATCGACTACCGGTACGTGCTTTTCCGCAGAAGCCTCAATTTCTCCCGGAACGAGAGGTTTCATCTTCTGACCGCAGCACATAAGCGGAACTCCCGCGTCATTTATAAGACCTACAATATTACCGCAATGAGTACAAAGAAAAAATTTGACTTCACGCATATTTTTCTCACCTGTTCCAAAAAAATTATTTATGTTATAATTATAACAATGTCATCAATAAATTTCAATGGATAATTTGTAAATTTCCATAGCAAAATATAATTATTTTTAATCCATAATATACGGAAAATACATATTATCAAGCTCTAAGCATCTTTTGTAATAATACATTGCCGTATATTTTAAATTTTCCTGTGTTTTTTCGGTCTGGGTAAGCGCCTTAAACCCGCCGGTCGGAACGGCGCGGCAAATATTAATTTTGCCGGTTGAAGCACTAAAAGCTTTAAAGCCGAGCTTTTCGTAAAAGGCGGAAAGTCCGCTATCGGCAGGCTTTAAAAAAAGCGGAATATCCTCGTCTTTAAGCGAATCTATAAGTCGGCTCATATAACCGCTGCCGCGGTATATTCTTTTTGTCGCCGCGGCGTAAATATAAAAGGCTTTGATTTTTTCCCGTTCGGTGAATATTTCACAAGGGAGGGCTAAAAGCATCGCCGCTGTTTTTTCGCCGCAAAGATAAGTTCTGCAATATTTACCGCAAAGCGAAAACAGGCGGTTTTCAAACTCTTTATCAGGGTCGCGAAAAGCCTCTCTGTAAATTGCGCGACATTCTTTTTCGTTCAT
>JAEDNG010000202.1 GCA_016302625.1 Clostridiaceae bacterium | reverse complement strand
AATAGTTCCTTTCTTAGCATTTGCGCTTTTTATGATTATCAGAAAGGCAATGCCGCTTTTTGACAGCGTTTTCAAAAAGTACGATAAGCTTAATAATTCCGTTCAGGAAAATGTTAAAGGTATGCGCGTGGTAAAGTCGTTTGTGCGCGAGGACTATGAAAAAGCCAAATTCAAAAAGGCGGCAGACGATGTTTGCAGAGATTTTACCATGGCGGAAAAGCTGGTCGCTTTAAACCAACCGATTATGCAGATTGCGATGTATGTCGCAATGGTGCTGGTGTCCTTCTTAGGCGCAAAGCTTATTATAAGCAGCGGCGGCAGCGCTATGGGAGTGGGCGAGCTTTCAAGCCTTTTCACCTACGGTATGCAGATTCTGTCAAGCCTTATGATGGTTTCGATGATTTTTGTTATGATAACCATTTCAAATGCCTCTATGCAGCGTATTTACGAGGTTTTAAAGGAAGAAAGTACGATTAAAAATCCCGAAAATCCGATTACAAGTGTACCTGACGGCAGTATCGACTTTGACGGCGTATCCTTTAAATATCACGAGGGGGCCGAGAAATGCGCCCTTACTGATATTAATCTGCATATAAAGTCGGGTGAGACGATTGGTATAATCGGCGGAACGGGCAGCAGTAAATCTACCCTTATTCAGTTGATTTCAAGGCTTTATGATGCGACTGTCGGCTCGGTTTCGGTAGGCGGAGTAAATGTAAAAGATTATGATATCGAGGCACTTCGTAACGAGGTTTCGGTCGTTTTGCAGAAAAATATACTGTTTTCGGGCACGATAAAGGAAAACCTGCGCTGGGGCGATAAAAACGCCTCAGACGAGGAAATTGTCAGGGTCTGCAAATTAGCCCAGGCGGACGAATTTATAAATTCCTTCCCCGATAAGTACGACACCCATATCGAGCAGGGCGGCACCAATGTTTCGGGCGGACAAAAGCAGAGACTTTGTATTGCAAGAGCGCTTCTAAAAAAGCCTAAAATACTGATTTTGGACGATTCTACAAGCGCGGTTGACACCAAGACCGACGCGCTTATAAGAAAAGCCTTTGCAAGCGAAATTCCGGATACTACAAAAATTATAATTGCACAGCGTATTTCCTCGGTGCAGGACGCCGACCGCATTGTTGTAATGGAGGACGGACGGATTAATGCCGTAGGAACACATGACGAGCTTCTTAAATCCAACGAGATTTACAAAGAGGTTTACTATTCTCAGAATAAGGCAGGTGAAGAATAATGCCGGGACCTATGGGACCTAAAGGAATGAAGGGCGGACCCAAGGCAAAAAACGCCAAAGGTACGGTTTCGCGCCTTTTTAAGTATCTTTTTAAATACTATAAAATTTATCTTGTAATTGTCGGAATTTGCATTCTCCTGAGCGCTGTTTCAGGTACGGTTTCCTCGCTTTTCTTAAACAAATTAGTGCTTATTATCACCGAAGGCTTACAGGTCGGATATTCCGCGATCTATGCCGGACTTTTGAGCATAATACTGCTTATGATAGGCTTTTATGTTGTCGGCATTGTTTCATCTTTCATTTACACAAGGCTTATGGCAATAGTGACGCAGGGCTTCCTTAACAAAATGCGTCAAAATATGTTTGCCTCAATGCAGACTCTGCCGATAAGGTATTTTGATACCCATACCCACGGCGATATTATGAGCCACTACACCAACGATATTGATACCCTGCGCCAGCTTATTTCGCAGAGTATTCCTCAGCTTTTTTCTTCTGTGCTTTCTATTATAGCTTTACTTTTCTATATGCTGTATTTAAGCTTTTGGATGACATTGCTTGTCTTTTTGGGAGTTTTCGCAATGACGATGGTCACTAAAAAGGTCGGCGGAAACAGCGCGAAATACTTTATTAAACAGCAAAGATCAATAGGCGCGGTTGAGGGCTATATCGAGGAAATGATGAACGGACAGAAGGTTGTTAAGGTTTTCTGCCACGAGGAGGAAAGCGAAAAGGCGTTTGACAGAATTAACGAACAGCTTTACGATGACGCGAAAAACGCAAACAAATTCGCAAATATCCTTATGCCTATTATGGGCAATATCGGAAA
>JAEDNG010000201.1 GCA_016302625.1 Clostridiaceae bacterium | reverse complement strand
GTTGATTTAAACGGCGCGAAAATACTTATTGATGTCGGTCACGGCGGAAAGGATTCGGGAGCTTTAGGCTTCGGTACTGACAAAAACAGCTACTGCGAAAAGGTTGCCAATTTAAATCTTGCTCTAAAAATCAAAGCCGAGCTTGAAAAAATCGGCGCAAAGGTTTATATGACAAGAACCGACGACCGAACAAGCTCCGCCGACGATAAAATCAAAATGCTCAAACAGATAAAACCGGATTATTGCATTGCCATACACCATAATTCAAATGACAGCTCAAAACCTAACGGCTTCGGCTCATATTACTTTAACCCGTTTTCTAAAAAGGCATCGGAATTTGTTTTGTCACAAACCAAAAATTCAACCTCTGTATATAATGATTTTATTTTTAAATGGCACTATTACTTTATGTGCCGCACGACAAACTGCCCTGTTGTGCTTACCGAAAACGGCTTTATGTCAAACGCTTACGATTTCGGCAATATAAAGAATCCCGATAAGAACACCGAAAAGGCAAAGGCTATAACAAGAGGAATAGCCGATTATTTCCGTTCAATACAGTAAAAAGTCTTGAATTATAAAATCATTCATTGTATAATATATTGTAACTGCGCAAAAAACGGTTACGTCAGTATTTTAAAAACGAGGTTCTTTGATTATGGTTAAAGCTGTTGTAGGTGCCAACTGGGGCGATGAGGGCAAGGGTAAAATTACCGACATGCTGGCGGGAAACGCCGATATTGTTGTCCGTTTTCAGGGCGGAGCAAACGCCGGTCACACGATTAAAAACAAATACGGAAAATTTGCGCTGCACACACTTCCGTCCGGAGTATTTAACGAGGGTGTGATAAACTGTATCGGAAACGGCGTCGCGCTCGATGTCGACAAGCTTTTAAAGGAATATAACAGCGTTATCGAAAAGGGTGTTCCCGCACCGAAGCTTATGATTTCCGAACGCTGTCAGATGGTTATGCCATATCATGTGCTTTTCGACGTATACGAGGAGGAAAGGCTCGGCAAGGCAAGCTTCGGCTCTACAAAATCAGGGATCGCGCCTTTTTATTCCGATAAATACGCGAAAATCGGCTTTCAGGTCTGCGAGCTCTTTGACGAAAAGGCTCTGCGCGAAAAGCTCGAACGCGTTTTAGAGGTTAAGAATATATTGATTGAAAACCTTTATCATAAAGAGCCGCTTTCCGCCGACGAGATTTTTGATAAAATGATGGAATGGAAAAAAGGGATCGAGCCCTTCGTCGGAGACGTAAGAAAGCTTGTCTACGAAGCGGACAAGGCGGGTAAAACCGTGCTTTTAGAAGGGCAATTAGGCACATTGAAGGACACCGACCACGGTATTTATCCGATGGTTACCTCTTCAAACACGATAGCGGGTTACGGCGCGGTCGGCGCGGGCGTTCCGCCTTATGCAATTAAGGAAATTTATACCGTTATAAAGGCTTATTCCTCGGCAGTCGGCGCGGGAGCGTTTGTCAGCGAGATTTTCGGCGACGAGGCGAAAGCCATGCGCGACCACGGCGGCGACGGCGGCGAATACGGCGCCACAACCGGCAGACCGCGCAGAATGGGCTGGTTCGACTGCGTTGCCACACGCTACGGCTGCGAGGTTCAGGGGACGACTCACGCGGTGCTTACGGTCGTCGACGCGCTTTCCTATCTTGATGAAATAAAGGTATGCGTCGGTTATGAGATAGACGGCAAGGTTACAAAGGATTTCCCTGTTACGGGACTTCTTGAAAAGGCAAAGCCTGTTCTTGAAACGCTTCCCGGCTGGAAATGCGATATTACGGGAATAAAGAATTACGCCGACCTGCCCGAAAACTGCCGGAGTTACATTGAGTTTATCGAAAAGGAAATCGGCTTTAAAATCGTAATGGTCAGCAACGGTCCCGCGCGCGAAAATATTATCATTAAGAATTAATTCCGAACGGAGAAAGCCATGAATTTTACTCCTATTGACAACAAGGGCTTGGTAGACGGCTTCTGCCTTATAAAAAGCCTTGATAAAAAAACCTCTTCCAAAGGCGATACTTACCTTGATATGACCCTTTCGGACGCGGACGGCGAAAT
>JAEDNG010000016.1 GCA_016302625.1 Clostridiaceae bacterium | reverse complement strand
CGACAAGCGTTTTTTAAGATGCCATCAAAGTTATATTGTCAACATGTCGTATATAGCCTCGGTTGACACAAAATTTACGCTTAAAAACGGAGATATTGTTATGATAAGGCGCAGAGAGCTTTCCCATATAAAACAGCGTTATCTTGATTATCTCAAAAATACTGCGGGGGAATATGTAAGACAGGATTAAAAAAACGGAGCAGAGAACCTATCTCTGTTCCGTTTTTCAGCTATTCGTAATCTTCGATTGCCTGAACGGCTTCCTCGCGGGTCGGAAACGCTATGCCGTTTTCGAGTATACTCACATCGTCAGGCGGCAGGTCATCGATAACGATTTCTCCGAATACCGCGTCTATCTCTCCGTGATTGTAAAGCGCCACGGTATTGCCGTAGGCTTTAAGCACCCAGCCCGACGGTTCATAGTCTTTGTTTCCTGCGGCAAGTCCGACAACGGTTATGATTATTAAGGCGGCTAAGGTAATAACTATCGCGGCGATTATTATGTTTCTTTCTTTGCTTTTCTCCATATCGCACCTTCTCGCCTGTATTATTTGCCTTTTTTGCGTTTATTATTCAAATAAGACTGTTAATTACGGAAGAATTATGTTATACTGCATTATATACAAATTTTCGGACGGTGTTAAGAATGGACATAAAACAGGAAGCGTTAAAAAAACATTATGAATGGCAGGGAAAGCTTGAGGTAGCCTCGCGCGTTTCGGTCAAAAACGCCGAGGATTTGTCATTGGCGTATACGCCGGGCGTCGCTCAGCCCTGCCTTGAAATTCAAAAGGATTATTATAAGTCCTTTGAGCTTACAAGGCGGTCAAATCTAATCGCGGTAATAACCGACGGCTCCGCGGTGCTTGGGCTCGGAAATATAGGCCCCGAGGCCGGAATGCCGGTTATGGAAGGTAAATGTGTGCTGTTTAAGGAATTCGCCGGAGTAGACGCGTTTCCGATTTGCATACGCTCGAACGATGTGGATGAAATAGTGGATACGGTTTACAGAATTTCGGGCAGCTTCGGCGGAATAAATCTTGAGGATATAGCCGCGCCCCGCTGCTTTGAAATTGAAAGAAAGCTTAAAGAGCGCTGTGATATTCCGGTATTTCACGACGACCAGCACGGCACGGCTATCTGCGTTGCGGCGGCGGTTATAAACGCGCTTAAAATCACCGGAAAAAACCTTAAAAATATTAAATGCGTGATAAACGGCGCGGGAGCGGCGGGTACGGCGATAGGCGAGCTGCTTTTAAAGCTCGGTCTTAATAATCTTATTATGTGCGATAAGGCAGGAGCGATTTATAAGGGAATGAAAGGTCTTTCGTCGGCTCATGAGGAACTAAGCCGCAAAACCAATCCGTACGGAGAAAAGGGGAGTCTTGCCGACGTAATGAAAAACGCCGACGTGTTTATCGGCGTTTCGGCTCCAAATATTGTGACAAAAGAAATGGTGGCTTCAATGAACAAGGGCGCGGCGGTTTTCGCAATGGCAAATCCCGTCCCCGAAATAATGCCCGATGAGGCAAAGAAGGGCGGAGCCGTTGTTATAGGAACAGGGCGCTCCGATTTCCCTAACCAGATAAATAACGTTTTGGCTTTCCCGGGAATTTTCCGCGGCGCCCTTGATGTAAGAGCAACGGATATAAACGAGGAAATGAAAATGGCGGCGGTTTACGCTTTGGCGGGTCTTGTAAGCGAGGAAGAGTTGAATGATGAGTACATTCTTCCGAAAGCGTTTGACAAAAGAATAGCGCCCGCCGTTGCAAAGGCGGTAGCTAAAGCGGCAAGAGATTCGGGTGTTGCAAGGCTTTAAAAGGCTTTGGGTGTGATTCCGTTTAAGAGCAGCACCGCGGCGGACGCCATGACCGCGAAGGGCGCGTAGCTTTTTTTAAGCTTAATTTTAAATTCTCCGGGGTCTACCTCGTTGCCGGTGCAGTCGGTTACGGTTCTTTGAAGCGCGGCAAGCAGAGTTTCGCTGTTAATGCTTGAAAGCGTAACGGTATTTTTTGCGCTCATTCCGCAGCTTATAACCGGAATGTCGCTGTTTTTGAAAATTTCAAGCGCTTTTTGGTTGGAGTCCTCGCAAATTCCGATTATTCCCTTCGGAAAAGTCTGATTATTGAACCTGTCGGTATCGTCGATAAAAACGGCGATACCGTTTTTTAAGTTTATCTCGGTTTTTTTATATTCGCTGATAATCGTAAAACAGCCGTTGCCGGAGGTCACCGCCTTGTCCGAGATGTAATTCGCGCCGCAGCCGCTTAAAATCTCGATAATATCTCTTTCAACCGCGCTTTTTCTCCCCGAAAAAAGTATTACCATTCTTTTCACCCAAGATTTATTATTTGCAACGGACTTTAATTTATTAACGCAAGTGTTTTCTATTGAATTTAACATTTTAAAACTTTATAATTATATTAAAAAACATTTGTAGGTGATGAGTGATGAGGGAAATTTTATCTGAGCGTTTAAGAGAATGTCGGAAAGATAAGGGTCTTGCACAGTGGGAGATTGCCGTATACTGCGATATCAGCGAAAAGACCTATCAGAATTATGAGCTGATGACCCGTGAACCGAGACTTGAAATTCTGATAAAAATTGCCGATAGATTCGGCGTATCGCTTGATTATCTTACAGGTCGGACAGATATAAAAGAAATTAACAAATAAATAATCATGAATTTTCTTATAATAACACGTCCGGATTGCTGGCTTTACCGCAATCCGGACGTGTTTTATTATATTTCAAACTTATGAAAAACTTTCTTTCCTTTTTTAAGAATCACATCTTTTTCAAAGCTTACTTTTTCGAGCAAATACTGCGGGTCGGTTATCTTTTCGTCGTTAATGCTGACTCCGCCCTGAATTACAAGCCGTCTTGCCTCGCCCTTTGAAGCGGCAAGCTCCGCTTTAACCATCATGTCGAGCAGTCCTATTTTACCGTCGGTAAAGTCTTGGTCTTCAAGCTTTGTGGTCGGCATATTCTCATGCGAGCCGCCGCCTGTAAATATCGCTTTTGCGGCGGATTGCGCTTTATCAGCTTCATCCTCGCCGTGAACCAGCCTTGTAAGCTCATAGGCTAAAATTTCCTTCGCGGTGTTCAGCTGACTGCCCTCCCACTTGTCCATCTTGTCAATTTCCTCAAGCGGCAGGAAGGTGAGCATTCTTATGCACTTTAAAACGTCCGCGTCGCCTACATTGCGCCAATACTGATAAAACTCGTAAGGCGAGGTTTTGTCGGGGTCGAGCCAAACGGCATTACCGGCGGTTTTACCCATTTTATGCCCCTGCGAATCGGTAAGCAGGGTTATTGTCATGGCGTGAGCGTCCTTGCCGAGTTTTCTTCTTATAAGCTCGGTACCGCCTAACATGTTGCTCCACTGGTCGTCGCCGCCGAACTGCATATTACAGCCGTATTCCTTAAACAGATAATAGAAATCGTAGCTCTGCATTATCATATAGTTGAATTCGAGGAAAGAGAGCCCTTTTTCCATTCTCTGCTTGTAGCACTCGGCTCTTAACATATTGTTGACCGAGAAGCAAGCGCCTACCTCGCGCAGAAGCTCAACGTAGTTAAGCTTTAAAAGCCAGTCGGCATTGTTAATCATCATCGCCTTGCCGTCGGAAAAATCGATAAACCGCTCCATCTGGCGCTTAAAGCACTCGGCATTATGGTTTATATCCTCTTTTGTAAGCATTTTACGCATGTCGGTTCTGCCTGAGGGGTCGCCTATCATGGTAGTGCCGCCGCCTATAAGCGCGATAGGCTTATTTCCCGCCATTTGCAGACGCTTCATAAGGGTAAGCGCCATAAAATGACCGGCGGTAAGGCTGTCGGCGGTGCAGTCAAAGCCGATATAAAAGGTGGCTTTGCCGTTGTTTATCATTTCCTTGATTTCTTCCTCATTGGTTACCTGTGCTATAAGTCCTCTGGCTACAAGCTCGTCATAAATTGTCATCGTTTTTGCTCCTGTCTACTAATTCTTTTGCTGAATTATATAAATTCTCGGTAAGCTTAGCGCCCGACATAATCCGTGCGATTTCGCTTATCCGCTGTTCATATGAAAGAGGCTCTACCCTTGTAAAGGTGCGTCCGTTTTCGGTATTTTTTTCTATCAGTAAATGATTGTCCGCCATGGCGGCAATCTGCGCTAAGTGGGTAACGCATATAACCTGACGGTTTTTCGATACCTTTTTCAGCTGAGTGCCTACCTTTCCGGCGGTATAGCCGCTGATTCCCGTATCAATCTCGTCGAAAATCATAGTCCCGATACGGTCCTTGTCAAGCAGTACGCTTTTTATCGCCAACATCACGCGGGACAGCTCGCCGCCCGACGCGATTTTCGCAAGCGGCTTTACGCTCTCTCCCTCATTAGCGGAAATCAAAAATTCCACGTTGTCACAGCCGCGTTTTGTATATCTGCCTTTTTTGATATCCACCGTAAAGCGTACCGACGGCATATTAAGATAATTCAATATATCGCAGACCTGCTTTTGGAATTCGGCGGCGGCTTCGGTCCTCGATTTTGTAAGTTCCTCTCCGAGCAGTATCAGCCTTTCGGTCGATTTATCAAGCAAATCGGACAATTCGGCTATCTTTCTTTCCGAGGAATTTATCTCATCAAGCCGTACCTTGGCACCGTTTAAAAAGTCGAGCATTTCCTCCTCGCTGTTTCCGTATTTTAGCATAAGCTTATCTAAAAAGTCAAGCCTTGCATTGATTTCGTCCGCATTCATGTCCGGGTATTCGCTGTTGTAGAGAAAATCGCTTACTTCGGCGGATACGTCCTCGATTACAGAAAGCGCGTCCGTAAGCTTTTCCGACTGTCTGTCCCAATCCTCTGATTTTAGGGAGGAAAGCGACCTTACAGCGCTTTCCAGAAGTGACGACGCGCCGTCAAAATCATCGTTTCCTTTAAGCGCTGAATACGCCTTTGACAAAGCCTCCGCCGTTGTCTGATAGCTTCTGGCAATTTGAAGCTTATGTTTAAGCTCTGCAATTTCTCCCGGCTTTATATCAGCGGTTTCAAGCTCGTTTATCTGGTATTTTAAAAGGTCGGTTTCTTTCCGCTTTTCGTCCTCGTCGGTTTCGGTAGCCTCTAATTCCCTGCGGATTTTATTGAGATTGCGGAATTCCTCGTAGTACGTTTGTCTGATATCCTTGTTTTCCGCAACCGCGTCTATGTATTCAATGTGGCTTTCGGGGTCTAAAAGCGCCTGATTATCGTGCTGACCGTGTATATTAATAAGACTTTTCCCGATTTGCTTAAGTTCAGCCGCGGAGGCGGGGCGGTCGTTAAGCTTAATAAGCCCCTTTCCGTTTGCCGACAGCCGCCGTCTAATGACGATATTGCCGTCCTCGTCGGGAGCAAAGCCGTAATCCGACAAAACCCCCGCCGTATAATCGTTAAACCCTCCGAAAACCGCAGAAACCTCGGCTGTGTCACAGCCGGCGCGGATAAGCTCCTTTGAAGTTCTGGCACCCAGCACAGCGTTTATGGAGTCGATAACTATAGATTTACCGGCGCCGGTTTCGCCCGTCAAAACATTAAACCCTTCAGAAAATTCGATATCCGACTGTTCTATTACGGCGATATTTTCAATATGAAGAAATTTAAGCATTTTTCTTCCCCGTTATTTTAGTAGTTTTTGAAGCTCGCCTGCAAGCTGTGCCGACTGAGTTTCGCCGCGCGTTACAATAATAATCGTATCGTCTCCCGCAAGAGAGCCTAACATCATGCCGCCGAAAAGCTCGTCCACCGCTACGCAGGCTCCCTGCGCCGTTCCCGTAAAGCATTTTACAACCACGTTGTTAAGCGAGAATGCTATACTTTTGACCGAACGTGAAAAAAGCTCGCGGTAATGCTCGCCCGTCTGAGAACCCACAGAGGGCAATTCGCCTGTTATATACCTGTAATTGCCGTTCGCGTCGTGACCTTTTATAATGCGCAGCTCCTTAATATCCCTTGAAACGGTCGACTGGGTCACGTTATAGCCGAGAGCCAAAAGCTCGTTTTGCAAATCCTCCTGGGTCAAAAAAATCTTTTCCTTTATTAGCTCCAAAATTTTTTCCTGTCTTTTACTTTTCATGTCAGACGCTCCTGCTATCTCTGAATTTGTTTGAAAGGGTCTTGTAAAACGACCGGTCGTTAAGACGTACAAGCTTTGCAAACTGCTTGGATTTCTGAATGTATATTTCGGTATGGGGTTTTATGCCGCAGACCTTTCTTCCGTCCACCGTAAGATAAATGTCGGCTCGCTTTTTGGAATACGCTTTAACTTTTATTGTATTCTCGGTGCCTAACAATATCGGCTTTGCGGAAAGAGAATGTGAGCAAATCGGCGTAATACACATGTTCTGGGTAAGCGGGTCGATAATCGGCCCGCCCGCCGACATGGAATAGGCGGTAGAGCCTGTCGGGGTTGAAAGAATAAGTCCGTCCGCGCGGTAGCTTATGGTATCTCTGCCGACCGCGACCGAAATATCGATTATCCGCGCGATAAATCCGCTTGTTATAACCGCGTCGTTAAGAGCGTTGAACTCGTTTATCCGCTTGCCGTTTTCACAAACGCTGACCGACAGCATCATACGCTTTTCGACAAAATATTCGCCTGTTTTAAGCTTTGACAAAAGTCCCAGCTCGTTCTGCTCGATATTCGCGAGATAGCCCATTCTTCCCGCGTTTATTCCGAGCACCGGCTTATTATCGAGCGCGGCGCGCTTGGCATAGCGGATAATAGTACCGTCGCCGCCAATAGTAATTATAAGGTCGGCGATTTTATAAAGCTGTTCTTCGGGAAGATGATTAAAGCCGCCTGCGCAGATATTCTCCGGCAAATAAGCGTCAATCCCCTCGTTTTTTAAAATAACACCGAGCTTCTCGACCACCTCAGCCGAGCCGCGCTTATCAAGATTGGGCAAAACCGCGACCTTCATAATCTCATCCTTTCAGTGCTTGATACGAGCTTTCGACAATTTCCTCGGCTGTGACGCCGCATTTGTTTTCCGGCTCGCTGCTTTTTTCGATAAAGCATAAATATTCTATATTGCCCTCGGGTCCCTTTATGGGAGAAAAATCAAGGCCCAAAAGCGAAAAACCGTTTTCGTTTACCAGTGAAACAATCTTTTCAATAACCGAGATATGCACAGACCTGTCGCGCACAACGCCCTTTTTGCCGACGTTTTCTTTTCCTGCCTCAAACTGCGGCTTTATAAGGCAGACCGCTTTTCCGCCGTCATTAAGCAGTATGTGCAAATTCGGTAAAATATGATAAAGTGAAATAAACGAAACGTCTACCGAGGCAAAATCCAGCAAATCCGGAACCTGCTCTTTTGTTACATAACGGAAATTGGTGCGTTCAAGATTGATTACGCGCCCGTCTGTGCGAAGCTTCCACGCAAGCTGACCGTAGCCGACATCTATCGAGTAGACCTTTTTCGCTCCGTTTTGCAGCATACAGTCTGTAAAGCCGCCTGTTGACGCGCCGATATCCGCGCATACGCAGTCTTTTAAATTAATATTAAAGCTTTTGATAGCTTTTTCAAGCTTAAGTCCTCCGCGGCTTACATATTTTAAGGTTTCGCCGCGCACCTCGATTATATCGTCGGGCTTTACTGTATTTCCCGCCTTGTCGGATTTTTGATTGTTTACATAGACAATTCCCGACATTATAAGCGCTTTTGCCTTTTCGCGGCTTTCCGCAAAGCCGCGTTCGGTAAGCGCAACATCAAGTCTTAACTTTTCACTCATTATTATCACCCGCCATAGCGCGTATCATGCTTTCGGTATCAAGTCCGCAGTTTTTTATAGCGTCGGACACGGCGGCAGTCGGTACAAATTTGTCCACCGCGTGGATTTTATACTTTCCCTCAAAACCGTCCTCCAAAAGCCGCGCGGCGGTAAGCTCGGCTATTCCGCCGTTTCTGATACCCTCCTCAAAAAAGTGTATCTCACTGTATTTTTCAAGCTCTTTTATAAATTCATCGTTTAAGGGATAGATTTTATTGAGCTTTATAACGGTGATTTCGGGGCATTTTTCTTTAGCGTCAAGTGCGTTTGAAAAAAGTCTGCCGTAGGTTACAAGCGCTTTTTTACCGTTGCCGCCGAAGACGGTGTAATCGTCGGAGAAGTCCGCGTCGGGTTCTTGCTTTTCACAGCCGCGCGGATATCTTACGGCGCAGAATGTTTCGCTCTCCGCCGCTTTTTTAATATCGTATCGGAGCTCCTTATAATAGCAGGGGGAATACACCGTCATACCCGGAACAGTGATAAGAAACGCTACGTCAAAAAGCCCCTGATGCGTTTCTCCGTCCTCGCCTACTATACCCGCCCTGTCAATAAGCAGGCGTACAGGAAAACCGCCTATCGCAATATCGTGAATAACTTGGTCAAAGCCGCGCTGCAAAAATGAGGAATATACCACGAAAAACGGCTTCATGCCACCCCTTGCAAGCCCGGCCGCAAAGGTGACCGCGTGTTCCTCGGCAATTCCTACGTCAAAAAATCTGCTTTTAAACCTTCCTGCAAACTCGGTAAGTCCCGTACCCGAGGTCATTGCGGCGGTTATGGCGCAGATTTTACCGTCACTTTCGGCAAGAGAGCATAGTGTGCTTCCGGCTATATCCGAATATGTTGTTTTGCCGCTTTCGGCGGCGCCTGTGTCTATATCAAAGGGCGAAACGCCGTGATAGCTTTTCGGAGAGGATTCGGCGTAGGAATAGCCTTTGCCCTTGGTAGTTATAACGTGAATAAGCGAGGGTCTTGAATAGGTCTGCGCCACCTTAAAAAGCTGTTCCATCGCCTTTACGTTATGCCCGTCGACAGGGCCTAAATAGTTAAAGCCCAACGCCGTGAATATATTGTTTTTATATACAAGTCCCTTTACCGATTCCTTAAGAGAATAAACCGCGCTGTTAAGCGGCTTTCCGATAAGCGGAATTGCGAGCAGAAAATGGCTTAACGCGAATTTGAAGTGATGGTAATGCGGTTTGTTGCGCATTTTGGTGAGACTTCTTGCAAGGGCTCCGACATTTCTTGAAATAGACATTTTATTATCGTTAAGCACTACGATAAAATTGCTTCTTCCGCTTCCGGCATTGTTAAGCGCCTCATACGCCATGCCGCCGGTCATTGCACCGTCGCCTATGACCGCGACCGCCGTTCCGTTTTCACCTTTAAGCTTTTTCGCGCGGTAGATGCCGTACGCCGCCGAAATGGAATTACTGCTGTGTCCCGTTATAAACGGGTCGTGCTCGCTCTCGTCGGGGCGCATATAGCCCGACAGCCCGTTCTCGGTGCGTATAGACGAAAATTGTTCGAACCGTCCGGTTAAAAGCTTGTGGGTATAGCACTGATGTCCGACGTCGAAAATAATAGCGTCATCGGGTGAGGAAAAGCTCCTGTGGAGCGCTACTGTAAGCTCCACTGCGCCGAGGTTGGACGCTAAATGTCCGCCGTTTTTAGAGACGGTTTTAACAATGCAGTCACGTATTTCTCCGCAAAGGAGCAAAATTTCATTATCATTAAGCTTTTTAACATCGTCCGGAGACTTTATTTTGCTTAATAGCTCATATTCCAATTATAATTACAGTCCTTTAATACTTTCTGTCAAGCAGATATTTTGTAAGCTCGGTAAGGTTTTTGCTGTCACCGTCAAACTTTCCGAGAATTTCGGTAGCCTCCGCCGAAAGCTCAGCCGCCTTTTCGCGCGATTTTTGAAGTCCGAATAGGCTTACATAAGTAGTCTTCCCGTTTTTCTCGTCGCTTCCTATCGGCTTTCCGAGGGTCGCCTCGTCCGAGGTGCAGTCAAGTATATCGTCGATAATCTGAAAAGCAAGACCGACCTTTTTAGCATATTCAGAGGCGTATTCAATATGAGTATCGTCCGCTCCCGCCAAAATACAGCCGCACATCGCCGCCGCTTCAAGCAGGCAGGAGGTTTTTTTAAGGTACATACATTCAAGTCCGTCCGCGTCGGTTCCGGTTTTTTCAAAGCTCAAATCCATTACCTGACCGCCTATCATGCCGGTTATCCCCGCTTTTTCGGCTAAAACCGAAATTGCCTTTAAAACACGCTCGGCAGGCAAATCCTTAGTGGCGGCGGCAGCAGAAAACGCATAGGTCAAAAGCGCGTCACCCGCAAGCAGGGCGGTATCCTCGCCGAAAGCCTTATGACAGGAGGGTTTACCTCTTCGCATATCGTCGTTGTCCATACAGGGCAAATCGTCGTGAATAAGCGAATAGGTATGTACCATTTCGAGCGCCGCGGCAAAATTCAGCGCCTTGTCGCCCTCGCCGCCGCACAGCTTATAAAATTCAAGCAGTAAAATCGGTCTTATTCGCTTTCCGCCGGAAAGCAGACTGTATCTCATTGCTTTTACCGCTTCGCCGTACTTTTCGCCGCTTGTCGGCAGTAATTCTTCAATACGGCTTTCAATCATCGGTAAATAGCTTTCAAAAAAACCGTCAGTCATCACTTTCAGCTTCCTTTTCCGCCTCTGTCAGCGTTATTATTTTCTGCCTTGCATTATCAAGGGTTTTGCGGCAGTCGTTTGACAGCTCCATTCCTTTTTCAAACAGCTTTATTGATTCGTCAAGCGATATTTCGCCGCCCTCAAGCTTTTCGACTATTTTTTCAAGCTCTAAAAGCGACGCTTCAAAATCGGTGTTATTGCTCAATTTGTTTTCTCCTTTTCCGTTACTCTGCAAACAGCACTGCCGTCCGCGAATTTAAGGGTTATATCGTCCCC
>JAEDNG010000200.1 GCA_016302625.1 Clostridiaceae bacterium | reverse complement strand
CTCCATTCGGGCATAAAGTTTAAAAATGCATTTTCACCGTTTGTGTCAAGCCCCCAGTTTGCGTGCTCGCCCCATACAATATAGCCCGCCTTATCGCAGTGATAAAGAAAACGCGGCTCAAACATTTTTTCGTGCAGGCGCGCGCCGTTAAAACCGAGCTCCGTCGAAAGCTCAATATCATGCTTTAAAGCATCGTCGGTCGGTGCGGTATATATGCCGTCGGGATAAAAGCCCTGGTCAAGAACGGTTCGCTGGAAAACGCTTTTGCCGTTTATCAGAACCTTAAAGCCCTCTATTCTTACCTCTCTTAGTCCCGCATAGCTGTATAATACATCTGTTCCGTTTTCGGTTTCAAGGGTAAATTTAAGGTCGTACAGTCTGCCGTTGCCAACTTCCCACAAGTGCTTTTCGCTTAGCGGAAGATGTATTCTGACGTAATTGCCGTTAATCTCCTTTACGGCGTTTCCTACCGGTTTGCCCTCATAAAACGCTTCGACCGTCAGTTTTCCGGGACGGGAAAGGATAAGCTCAATATCAAAGGCACCTTCTTCGATATCGGGATAATATTTAGCCGTTTTTATATAACCAACAGGTACAAATTCAAGCCATACCGTCTGCCATATACCGGTTGTTCTGGTATAGTCGCAGCCTTGTGAATAAAACGAACCGGACTGTTTTCCTTTAGGCTGTTTTCCGGAACGTAAGTTATCCCTTGCGTTCACGGTAAGGTCGTTTTCGCCTTCTTTTAAAAATTCGGTAATATCAAGAGTGAAAGAGCTGTAACCGCCGAAGTGATTTCCGGCTTTTTCTCCGTTTATGTAAACGTCACACTCATAATCGACCGCACCGAAATGAAGAAGAACCCTTCCTGAAAGCTGCTTCTCGGTAATTTTTATAATTCGCTTATACCACACTGCCGGAATAAAATCCTTATAGCCTATTCCGGAAAGCTCGCTTTCGGGGCAGAACGGCATGAGAATCTTTTGTGTATATTCATTGGCTGCGTCGGTCTTGTATAAACCGCGCTCGGCTCCTGACATGCCGAAATCGAACTGAAAAAGCCATTCGCCGTTAAGGTTCTGCCAGTTTTCACGGCGCATCATCGGCTCGGGATGTTCCGGACGGGGAATTTTTATTGTATTCATAGCGTAATCTCCTCGTTGATTTTTCGTGTTTTTTATTTTATAATATCATTATTAAAAGAATAATTAAATGACTTTTTTGCGCAAAAAAGTGAGGATTTCAAGCATATGGAAAAAATACTTTTTCTGTCGGCGCCAACGGTTAGCAAATCTTCTACATTTGAAGTAAGTCTTGCAGGCATTACATATCCGGACCCGGATTACCGAATTTTCCGAAAATGCTCTGATATTTATGTAGTTGAATATATATCGGACGGCGAGGGAACCGTTATTTGCGGCGGGGACGTGTATCACCCTAAAAAAGGCGACGCCTATATTTTGCAAAAAGGCAAGGAGCACAAATATTTCTCCTCCCCTGATAATCCGTGGGAAAAGAAATGGATGAATATTTCGGGGGCGCTTTGTGAAAATTTGATTTCCGCTTACGGTATAACAGATACCGTTTACTTCCCGAATGCTTCCGTAGGTGAGTTTTTTGATGAGTTTATTGATTTTTGCGAACATAACACCGATATTTATAAAATTAATGAATTCGGTGCGGTGATTTTTCACCGTATAGTGCAGCGTCTGGCAGCAAATGCGGAAATAAATATAAGAGATGTCGCCAAAGAAACGAAAAGATATATTGACAGTAACATCTACGAAAAGCTTTCCGCTGAGTCTGCGGCGAGAAACGTCGGTTTTTCGGTTTCACAGCTCGGACGTATTTTTAAAAAGGAATACGGAAAGACGGTATACTCTTATATCCTTGACCGTAAAATGGACACCGCCGAAAATCTTTTAATAAATACCAATCTGTCAGTAAGGGAAATATCCGATATGCTTCAGTTTACCGACGAGCATTATTTTTGTAATATATTCAAAATAAAACGCCGTATGACTCCCAAAGAATGTCGCAGAGGATCAGCGAAAAAATAAAATCATTGGGTTTATGTTGATTCCGGCTTTCAAAAATGTTATAATCATTAAAATGCGTTTTATTAAGGGGGATTAAAT
>JAEDNG010000199.1 GCA_016302625.1 Clostridiaceae bacterium | reverse complement strand
ACCGAGCATCTTCGCGTGAACAATAGAGCCTGTTATATCCTGCTTATACATACGGCAGTCAAAGTGAATAGACGAGTTAAAATCGTCCGCTTCCTTATCGAGTGTCTTTTGAAACCTGCCCGCCCACATTTTATCCATTAAATTTACTCCGTTTCTTTATGACTTATGCCGTCCGACAAAAAACTGCCGGACGGCACATCACATTATATAAATTATTTAAAGCCCGTTTTTGGCCTTCATCTTGGCGTAAACCTTGGTCGGCAGACCGTAAAGGTTGATAAAGCCCGCGGAATCCGCCTGATTGTAAACCTCGTCCTCGTCGAAGGTCGCGATTTCGGGGTCATAGAGGGAATAGGGAGAGGTTACTCCCGCGTTTATCATATTGCCCTTGTAAAGCTTTAATGTTACATCGCCCGTGACTGTCTTCTGTGTGGTCTTAACAAAGGAGAGGATAGCCTCGGTAAGCGGGGTGAACCACTGTGCGTTGTAAACAAGCTCGGCTAACTTCTGGGCTACAAGAGACTTGTAATGCGCGGTCTCCTTATCAAGGCAGATGCTTTCAAGCACGCTGTGCGCCTTGTAAAGGATAGCGCCTCCGGGGGTCTCGTAAACTCCGCGGCACTTCATTCCGACAAGACGGTTTTCCACAATGTCAAGAAGTCCTATGCCGTTCTCGCCGCCTAATTTATTAAGGGTCTCTACAAGCTCAACCGCTCCCATTTCCTTACCGTCAACCGCAGTCGGAACGCCCTTTTCAAAATGAACGGTAACATAGGTCGGCTTGTCGGGCGCCTTTTCGGGAGAAACACCCATTTCAAGGAAGCCTTCCTTATTATACTGCGGCTCATTTTTCGGGTCTTCAAGGTCAAGACCCTCGTGAGATAAGTGCCAGATGTTCTTATCCTTTGAATAGTTGGTCTCGCGGTTGATCTTCAGCGGAACGTTGTGCGCCTCGGCGTAGTCGATTTCCTCCTCGCGGGACTTAATATCCCACTCACGCCAGGGGGCGATTATCGGCATATCGGGGGCGAATGCCTTTATGGCAAGCTCAAAACGCACCTGATCGTTGCCCTTACCCGTACAGCCGTGGCAGATGGCGTCCGCACCCTCGGCGATAGCGATTTCTGCTATACGCTTTGCAATGGGAGGACGTGCGAAAGCCGTACCTAACATATATTCTTCATATAAAGCTCCCGCCTGAACACAGGGGAAAACGTAATCCTCAAGAAATTCCTTGGTAAGGTCTTCTATGTAAAGCTTGGACGCGCCGGTTTTAAGCGCCTTTTCCTCAAGTCCCTCAAGCTCGCTCGCCTGACCGACGTTGCCCGAAACCGCTATAATTTCGGGATTATTGTAGTTCTCTTTTAACCACGGAATGATAATAGATGTATCAAGACCGCCCGAATATGCAAGAACAACCTTCTTTATTTCCTTTTTATTCATTTTTATTCCTCCAATTTGCATATTTATCAATGTTTATGCATGAATTATAACATATCATGAATAAATATGCAATACATTTTACGAAATATTTTTAATTTTTACTTAGCTCACACTTAAAAGCAAAATTGAGCTCATTTTTTATACAATATAAACATAATAAGATATTAACAGCAATCAAAGCAATTTTAAATTCGCAAATTTTACAAAAACAGCCACTTTTTTAGTTCGTTTTTATTAAAAAGCGGAAAATTGCTTTAATCAATTAAAGAATTCTTGACAAGAAATATGCCACATGATAAAATTAACGCAGTTTAAAACAGTAAGGGGGATATAATAATGTATACAGTATGCCGAAAAAACTCATACGGCTTTACTTCGGACGCGTTCAGTGCGGCTGTAAATTATTATGCCTCTGTGATTGGCTTTATTTCGGGCACTGTCGTCAGCACAGTGTCTGTTTTTATAATTAACGGAATTATTTCCCTACCTATTATTAAAAACATAAGAAAAAACATGAAAAGCAAATAGACCTTAACAAAACGGCTGAAAACCGCCGAAAGCAAAACACGGGAATTAAGGTTTGACTTTGCTTTTCACGGCAAAGTCATTTTTAGTATTTTGATGTTTTCAGACGGTGCATATAAATGCAGCGTCTGTAAAATATAATTTTTTTGAAAGAGGTTGTTCAAAATGAAGAAATTTGTAAGAATCATGAGCGT
>JAEDNG010000198.1 GCA_016302625.1 Clostridiaceae bacterium | reverse complement strand
GGAACACTTTCCGGAAACCGTAAGATTGTGCGATGCTGCCGCCACGGCGTAAAGGAAAATCTTTTCGCTACAGTCGCAACGGCGATGATGAAGCGGAACGCTTCTTCCCACAGTTTCAACAGGAATAACTTGTGGATAAACTTTTATCCTACTAATTATCCATTTTCTCCCGTGGAAAATAAGGATTGTTTTAACAGCTTTATTTTCCGTTTCTCAATAAGTAATATTACGGTTTTGTTACATTTATATTACTTTTCCACATTACTAACACATACTACTACACCGACAACAAAAAAATAATATATTTATATATAAAAATAAAACTTTACTATAAAAGAATATTGTGTTATACTGGTTATTATTGACCGAAATTCGTAAAATATAACAATGAAATAATTCTCTCCGAATTTCTGTGCGGTATAAAGCCCATTATATTGAGAAGGTGTATGTTTGTTTAAAAAAATATTTATTAAATTTTCAATTATAAGCACAGCGGTCACCGCCGCTTTGCTTACTTTAATAATTATCGCGGTTCCGATCTGCGATACCAATTTCTATTATAACCAAATAAAAAAGGATCTATACTCAGTATCTGAAAGTAATTTTTCCTCATACTTGAGCTCTGTCAGCGCGTCACAGCTCAGCGACGAGGAAAAGCTCGCCGCGAAAGAGGACGCTTTAAAATCCTATTTCGGCGCCTTATCAATTGCCGAAAACAGAAAGCTCTATCTGTTAAAGGGCGATTATACATACCTTGTTCCGAGAGGCCTGTCCGGCGATATTAAGGAAAAAACCGAGAATTTAAGCGGTGCGTCCGAATTCGGCTATGAAAATAAGTGCAGGTATTTCGATGATTATCTTGACTGTGCGGTAAGGCTCCAAAACGGCGGAGATTCATATATATTATACCTGAAGGATAATAAGTCGAGGCTCAGAGCGACAATATACTATCATCTGGAATGGACGGCGGTATTTGCGGTCTTGGCGCTTTTGGCTTCGGTTTTGATTGCGTTTTTGCTTGCGCGCCGAGTATCAAAGCCCGTATCAAAAATCACAAAGCGCGCCGAGGGTTTTCAGCAGGGCGAGCTTTACGAAAGCTTCGGCGAAATAGAAAGCCGTGAATTTTCCGACCTTATCGACGCGGTAAATCATATGGGCTACGTTATGACCGAAAGCATACAGCGCATGAACAGCGATAAGCACCGTGTTGAGGTTATCCTTGAGCATATAAACAACGGTATTATGACCTTTGACAACGAGCAAAAGCTGATACAGATCAACTCGGCGGCAAGACGTATGCTGAAAATCGACAGGGAAAACGAAATACGCTTCGATTCCTTCTTTAAATCCATGGGTCTTGACGAGAGGATGGCTGAATTTTCGTATCTTCAAAAATCGAATATTGTCGAAAGAGAAATAAAAAAGGGTGACGGCTATATAAAGGCATGGTTTATACCCTTTAAAATGGACGGCGAGAGGAATGCGGGCGTTGTCTGCGTTTTTGAGGATATAACCGAGCAGTTTAACGTTATGTCGGCGATGAGAAAGTTTGTTGCTGATGTGTCGCACGAGCTTAAAACACCTATAACGGTAATAAGCTCCTACACCGAGACGGTTCTCAACAGCTATCTTGATGATAAGGCAATGACGGCGCATCTTTTGAATATAGTATATCAGGAATCAGGGAAAATGACCGAGCTTATACAAAACCTTCTGGATATAAGCAAGTACGAAATGAACGCGGTGCACAGAAACGATGAGCCGTTTTCGATAGATGAAATGCTGTCGTCCCTGGTCGAAACCTTCAAGCTTCAGGCGGAGAAGAAGGAGCTTTCGTTAAAGTACACCAGAATGACGGAAATTCCGGAATTTGTAGGCTCACGCGGCGATGTGGAAAGAGCGGTCAAAAATATTATTTCAAATTCAATAAAATACACCTCTCGCGGCGATAAGATAAATATCTTTGCCGGGAAGCTTCACAATGACATATATATAAAGGTCGAGGATACCGGCTGGGGAATACCGGAGAATAAGCTGTGCCACCTTTTTGAAAGGTTTTACCGAGTTGAGGACGAAGCGAGAAGCCGTGACAAGGGCGGAACGGGACTCGGCCTGTCCATTGCTAAGGAGATAATAGAAAGCTACGGCGGAAACATAAAAATAGAAAGCG
>JAEDNG010000197.1 GCA_016302625.1 Clostridiaceae bacterium | reverse complement strand
TACCGCCCCGATGATAAAAAGCGCACATTAGCGGGGCGGTTCTTGCTTAAAAATATGATAAAAGAGATATACGGCAGGGAGGATTTTTCACTTGTCTTTAATGAAAACGGAAAACCCCTGCTTGATTTCTGCTTTTTCAGTATTTCCCATTCGGAGGATGTTGCGGTCTGCGCGGTTTCGGACTTTCCTGTCGGTACGGACATTCAATATATGGGCGGCTTTGTAAAACGAAAAGAATATATGCTTTTTACCGATGCAGAGAGCGGTTATGTAAATCAGCATGACAGTGAAAACCGATTTTATACCCTTTGGACGATGAAAGAAGCCTATATTAAGGCGATAGGCGGCAAAATTGCCGACGCTGCGAAAACCGAGCTCGTAACGTCTGATTTTATTATTAAAAAAACTTATGAAAACTACAAATTCAAAACCGAAAAACAGGAAAATTATGTTTTGACGGTATGTGAAAAGAGTCCTGAGTATTGACGCTCAGGACTCTTTTAATGTAAGCTATATTATTTCGCCGATACAGCAGTCGTTTTCGGCAGATGTGATTTTTACATTCAGAATTTCGCCGCAATGGCTGTCGTCGGATTTAACCTTAACGCGTGAATAATTTACGGTGTAGCCCTCCGCAAAACCGCTGTGCGCGGTCTCGAAGAGAACGGCAACCGTTTTACCAACCACCCGATTTAAAAATTCACTTTCGGATTTCTGCGCGGTTTCAATCATTCTTTTACTGCGTTCGGCTTTTTCGGAGCGGGAGACCTGACCGGGCAATCCGTATGCAACAGTACCTGACCGTCTTGAATAGGCAAAAACATGCGCCTTTGCAAAGCCTGTTTCACGGACAAATTCAAGGCTTTTTGCGAATTCCTCGGGAGTTTCTCCCGCAAAGCCTACCATAATATCGGTTGTAATGGCTGCATCCGCAAACATATTGCGGATACGGCTGACAAGGTCGCGGTAAAACGCGGTATCATAATGTCGATTCATACGCTTTAAGGTTTCGTCACAGCCTGACTGGAGCGATAAATGGAACTGCGGACAGAACTTTTCTTGCGCTTTAAGCCGCTTTAACATTTCATCGCTCATGTGGTCGGGCTCAAGCGAGCCTAAGCGCACACGTTTTATTCCCTCGACAGAGCAGACCGCGTCCACCGCGTCGCATAAATCCATATCTTCACCCAAGCCGAATGAGGTAAGGTTAATTCCCACAAGCACGATTTCAACAAAGCCTGCCTTGCTTAATTTTTCCGCTTCGCTTTTTATTTCCTCAAGCGGCTTTGAACGCACCCGTCCTCTTGCCGTGGGTATAATGCAGTAGGTGCAGAAGCGGTCGCAGCCATCCTCGATTTTCATATACGCTCTGGTGCGCTCCGCAAAGCTTGATAGCGACGGTGTGTTGAAACGTTCTTCTTTTGTATGCTCGCTTACCTCAAAAATACGCTCGCCGTCGCTTGCGAATTTTTCCGCATATCCGACGATTTTTTTAACATCGGTGTTACCCGCGACAATGTCCGCGTCGCAAAGCGCCTTTGCTTCGTCCGAAAACGCCTGTACCATACAGCCGGTAAGTATTATAATCGCGTCGGGGTTTTCTCTGCGGAAGTGCCTTACTGCCTGCCTTGTTTTGCGGTCACTTTCGGCGGTTACCGTGCAGGAATTTATAACGACCGCGTCAAACGGTGCGCTGTCAGGCACAGCGATATGTCCTGCTGAAATAAATGCTTCGCGCATTGCCTCGGTTTCGTATTGATTGACCTTACAGCCGAGTGTGTAAAATGCTACTTTCATATAAGCTCTCCGTAATTTTAGTACAAATCATTATATACCCTACGGAGACTTTTTTCAACCGAAAGAATTTGTTTGTGAGCTTTTTAATCCTCTATCGCGGCTTTTTTCCTGTTTGCGGCAATAATTCTCGAATAGTCCGCAAATTTCTTTTCACGCTCATAGGTATAAAGTCCGTTTACCTCCTGCTCCACATCGTAAAGCTGGGTGTAGCAGAAGCCCATTATGTTCGGAGCCTCAAGCAATGCGGCGGTCAGTCCCTCGTAACGGGAGAGAAACTCCTCTTCGGTTGTCGGCGCGTCGCCGTAGCCCCAAGCATTGTCGGCAGAAGAATCTCTTTTGCTTTCGGGAATCCATTTTATCCCGCCGAACTCGCT
>JAEDNG010000196.1 GCA_016302625.1 Clostridiaceae bacterium | reverse complement strand
CCCTACCGCAACCGACCGATCGAGGAGACAAAGGATTTATTCCTCCGTATGACCGACGGTGAGTTTGACAACGGCGCCATGGTTCTGCGCGCGAAAATCGACATGACCTCTTCAAACCTTAATATGCGCGACCCGATAATCTACCGCATTATGAAAGCCCATCACCACCGCACGGGCGACAAATGGTGTGTTTACCCGATGTATGATTTCGCCCACCCGTTAAGCGACGCTAAAGAGGGTGTCACCCACTCGCTCTGCTCGCTTGAATTTGAAAACCACCGTCCGCTTTACAACTGGTTTTTACAGGCGCTCGATATTCCCACTCCCCCGCGCCAGATTGAATTTGCGCGAATGAACGTAAATTACACCCTTACAAGCAAGCGCAAATGCTTAAAGCTTGTAAACGACGGACTGGTTTCCGGCTGGGACGACCCGAGAATGGCTACAATATGCGGCATGAGAAGACGCGGCTATCCGGCAAAGGCAATACGCGATTTTGTCGAGAAAATCGGCGTTTCAAAGGCGTACAGCGTAATCGACTATGCCCTGCTTGAATCCTGCGTGCGCGATTATCTTAACGAGAACGCCGACCGCGCTATGGCAGTACTAAGACCGCTTAAGGTTATAATCGACAATTACCCCGAGGGCAAAACAGAGGAAATTGCGGTTGATATTAACCCCTCAAAGCCGGAGCTCGGCAAGCGAAACGTTACCTTTTCAAGAGAAATATTCATTGAGCAGGACGATTTTATGCTCGACCCGCCCGGAAAATATTTCAGGCTCTGCCCGACAAAGGAAGTTAGGCTTAAGAGCGCTTATTATATTAAGTACGCTTCTCACGAGACCGATGAAAACGGCAATATAACCGCCGTTCACTGCACCTATGACCCCGAAAGCTTCGGCGGCGAAACCCCCGACGGCAGAAAGGTCAAGGGCACGCTCCACTGGGTAAGTGCCGACAATTGCTTTGACGCTGAAATAAGGCTTTACGACCGACTTTTCAATGTTCCGAACCCCAGCGACGAGGAGGGCGTGTCCTCCTTTGCCGACAATTTAAACCCCGATTCCCTTACCGTTCTTAAAGGCTGTAAGCTTGATAAATCGCTTGAGGGTGTAAATGTGGGAGATACCTTCCAGTTCATGCGCCAGGGATATTTCTGTGTTGATACCGACTCTGCGCCCGATAATATTGTATTTAACCGCACAGTAGCTCTTAAGGATTCCTTTGCGAAAAAGGCATAAGCTATGACGGTAAAGGAAATATTTGACTTTTTAAATGAAAAATTCCCGGTTGAGACCGCCTGTGATTTCGATAATCCGGGAATTTTGGTCGGCGACCCTAATAGTGAGGTTTCAAAAGCGATTGTTGCGCTTGACTGCACGCCCGATGTTATAAAAACCGCGAAAAACAGCGGCTGTCAGCTAATAATCACCCACCACCCTATTATTTTTGAACCGCTGAAAAAAGTGCTTGCCGACTCGCTTGTGTATATGCTTATAAAAAGCGGAATATCGGTAATTTCCATGCACACCAATCTTGATGTAGGTATCGGCGGAGTAAACGACGCGCTTTGTGATATGCTGGAGCTTAAAAATGTGCAAAAGGTTGAAGCAGGCGACGGATATTTGCTTAACAGCGGTCTGCTCTCCCCTGTCCTTTCTGCCGACGAGTTGGCGCTCTATATTAAGAAAAAGCTCGGCGGCGCTGTTAAATATGTAGGCTGTGATAAAAAAATCGAAAAGGTGCTTGTCTGCTCGGGCAGCGGCGGCTCTTATCTTCAAGACGCTGTAAGGCTCGGCTGTGAAGCGCTTATAACCGCCGACGTTAAGCACAATGTGTTTTTAGACGCCCAGCGGCTTAATATTGCGCTATATGACGCAGGTCACTTTAATACCGAGGACGTAATTACAGAGCCGTTGAAGAGTCTTTTAGAGCAGAATATCAGCACTGTCGAATTTACGGTCTGTCATATTTCAAAAATTAAATCCGTATAACAAAAAATCTATGTGCCTTTTAAAGCATATAGGTTTATTGTTTGTAAGCAACAATATGCTTTGAAAATCAGCAATTTAAAAAAATCGGTGATAAAAATGCCAAAAATAAATATTGTAATGGTTGAGCCGGAGATTCCGCAAAACACCGGCAATGTCGCCCGCACCTGCGCCGCGACGGGAGCGAGACTGCACCTTG
>JAEDNG010000015.1 GCA_016302625.1 Clostridiaceae bacterium | reverse complement strand
CGCGGCAAATCGAGCACCGCTCTATGCCCTTTATGCACTCCGTCAAAGGTGCCCAGCGCTATTGCTGTTTTCATCTGTCCTCTTCTCCCGGATAGCCTACAATACATTTAATCGCAAGCTGATTTTTTGTTAAATCGGCATAGCCTATTCCTAAAAATTTATCCGCAAGCTTTACCCTTATCAACTCTCCGTCCGACAATTTATTTGGTTTAAGCCTGTCAAAATCGAGCTGACCGCCGTTGCAAAAACGCACCGCCTGTTTTTCGGTAACCGAAACCTCGCGGAGATACCCGACCGCCCTTTCCTCGCTTAAACAGCAATCATGAATGTTTTCCTCTGTAAGAGAGTCAAGCGGCACACATTCGGATAAAGAAAATCCGCCCGTATAGGTACGTTCAAGCGAGTCAAGACACGCACCGCACCCTAAGTATTCCCCGATATCGCGGGCAAGCGACCTTATATATGTTCCCTTTGAAACATGAACGTCGATTTTAAAAATATTATCGGCGTTAAGCTCTGAAATTAACTCAATAGAAAAAATTTCAATCTCACGGCTTTTTATATCCACGGTTTTACCCTCGCGCGCTAAAGTATAAAGCCGCACACCGTCCTTTTTAAGCGCGCTGTACATCGGCGGGCGCTGTTCTATTTTACCCGTGAAATGTAAAAGAGCCTCGTGAAGCTGCTCTGCGGTAACGCTGACCTTACTTTGTTTAAGTATGTTGCCTGTTATATCGTCCGTATCTGTGGTAATACCAAGCTTAATGCCTGCGGTATACCGCTTGTCCGCGTCAAGCAAAAGTCCCGAAAGCGCGGTTGCTTTGCCTAATAAAACAGGCAATACTCCTGTCGCCATCGGGTCAAGGGTTCCTGTATGTCCGACGCGTTTTTCATGCGAAAGCCGCCTGAGTTTAGCCACGGCTCCAAAAGAGGTTATATCCTTTGGCTTATTCAGCAGTATTAACCCCTGCATACACTTCCTCCATAGCCTCTTTGACAGCCTTTAATACGGTTTGTTTTACCTCGCCAAGCGTTCCGTGAGCTGTTGCGCCGGCGGCGCCCTTATGTCCTCCGCCGCCTAATTTTTTGCATATTGCCGACGCATCAAGCGGCGGATAGGTGCGAAGAGAGACCTTAAACTCCTCGGTATCGGTCTGCTTAAGGGTAATGCCTGCGGCAACTCCCTCAATGCTTCTTGAAATAACCGCAATACCCTCAAGCTCGGTGCCGCTGCAGCCGGTTTTTTCCTGCATTTCGGCGGTGACGGGAAGCAAAATGCACTTACCGTCAAAATGAAATTCCGACGCGTCAAGCACCATTCTTTCAAGCTCCAAAAGCTTTCTTGATTTGGTATCGAACATGATTCGGTTGATTTCGGGGGCGTTAATATCAAATTCATGCAGCTGCGCCGCGATTATATGCGTTTTCGCCGTTACATTTGAATATTTAAAACAGCCGGTGTCGGTAACTATACCGGTATAAAGCGCCTTTGCGGTTATATCGTTGATATTTACCTTCATAAAACTCAAAAGCTCATAAATACATTCGGCTGTCGCCGCCGCGTCGGAATCAAGATAGAGATTTTTCGCAAATCTCACGTTTGAAACGTGATGGTCGATATTAAGGTCAACTATATCCCCGAAATCCTCCTCCAGCGCACCTAAAAGCTTTTTGTCCGCCACGTCAACCGCAATAACGGTGGCGTTTTCACGGGAGACATGGTCGGTTTTTCTTGCAAAATAGCTGTACTTTTCCGGAATGACATCGGGACAGATGACGCATGCGGACTTACCTATCTCGTTAAGACCGTAATAAAGCGCATACGCCGAACCTAAGGTGTCACCGTCCGGGGAAGCGTGGGACAAAATGATATAATTATCGTGTTTTTTTAAAAACCCCGCGGTTTGCCGAAGGCTCAAATCCCGGCAGCCGTCATTTTTTTTCTTCTTCATATTAATTTTCCTCATTTAAGGATTCGATAATTCTTGAAATATTAGCGCTTTGCTCTATCGAATCGTCCGCAACAAAGCGCAGCTCCGGAACCTTTCTAAGCGATAGCTTTGCTCCAAGCTCGCGGCGTAAAAATCCCGCCGCGCCTTTAAGCGCCTTGACCGAGCTGACGGTTTGCTCGTAGCCCTCGATAGCGCTGACATAAACCGTAGCATAGGAAAGGTCGCTTGAAACGTCGACCTTTACTATACTTAAAAGCTTGCTTACCCTCGGATCCTTTACCTCGCGCAAAAGCTCAGACAAGCAAAGCTTTATATCGGATGTGATCCGGTTAATTCTGTAACCAGCCATTAATCTCTGTACTCCTCCATAATAAAGGCTTCAAATATGTCGCCTTCCTTGATGTCGGCAAATTTTTCAAGACCGATACCGCACTCGTAGCCCTGCGCTACCTCCTTAACATCGTCCTTAAAGCGGCGCAGCGAAGCAATTTTATCCTCGCAGATAACAATACCGTCGCGCACGACGCGTATCTGGCACGCGCGGGAGACCTTACCGTTTGTGATATAGCAGCCGGCGACCGTTCCGACATTTGAAATTTTGTATACATTTCGAACTTCCGCGGTTCCGAGCTGATTTTCACGGTATTTCGGAGCAAGCATGCCCTTCATAGCCGCCTTAATTTCTTCAATGCAGTCGTAGATTACGCGGTACATGCGCATATCGACTCCGTCTCGCTCCGCCGTTGCCTTTGCGACAGCGTCGGGACGGACGTTAAAGCCGACTATAATGGCACCCGAGGTCTGAGCCAGCATAACGTCGGACTCATTTACCGCACCTACGCCGCCGTGAATAACGTTAACCTTTACCTCGTCATTTGAAAGCTTTACAAGGCTGTCGCGAACAGCCTCGACGCTTCCCTGAACGTCAGCCTTGACAATTATATTAAGCTCCTTTAAGTCGCCCTCGCTTAATTGGTCAAAGAGATTGTCAAGCGTAACCTTCTGCTTTGCGTTGAAGATTTCATCTTTTGCTTTCTGCTTTCTTTGCTCAACCAGTTCACGTGCAAGTCTTTCATCGGAAACCGCGTCAAAAACATCTCCGGCGTTGGGCGTTTCGTCAAGACCGGTAATCTCAACCGGAACAGACGGGCCGGCTGTTTTTAGCTCTCTGCCGTTCTCGTTTGTCATAACGCGCACGCGTCCGACAGCCGTACCCGCGACGATAATATCACCCGAATTAAGTGTTCCGTTCTGCACAAGCAGAGAGGCGACAGGTCCTCTGCCTTTATCAAGACGCGCCTCGATAACAATACCTTTAGCTCTTCTGTCGGGATTAGCTTTAAGCTCCATCATTTCCGCAACAAGCAGTATGCTTTCAAGAAGATTATCGATGCCCTCATGCGTTTTAGCGGAAACCGGAACGCATATAACGTCGCCGCCCCACTTTTCGGGAACAAGCTCATGCTCTGTAAGCTGTTCAAGCACCCTGTCGGGATTTGCCTCCGGCTTATCCATTTTATTGATAGCGACAATAATCTGAACGTTTGCCGCCTTTGCGTGGTTAATAGCCTCGATAGTCTGCGGCATTATACCGTCATCCGCGGCGACGACAAGCACCGCTATATCGGTCGCCATGGCGCCGCGCTTACGCATTGAAGTGAACGCCGCGTGACCCGGAGTATCAAGGAAGGTAATATCCTGACCCTTGCAGTTTACTCTGTACGCGCCGATATGCTGGGTGATTCCGCCCGCCTCGGTATCGGTCACGGCGGTGTTGCGGATAGCGTCAAGCAGAGAGGTCTTACCGTGGTCAACGTGACCCATAACGACAACAACCGGGCTTCTCGGCTTTAGATTTTCCGCATTGTCCTCTGTGTCGTCCATAATCTGTTCCTCGATAGTAACGACAACCTGCTTTTCAATCTTAGCGCCCATTTCGCTGACGACGATTTCAGCGGTATCGTAATCGATAACCTGATTTACGGTCGCCATCATGCCAAGCTTTAAGAGCACCTTTATAACCTCGGCGGCAGTCTTTTTAAGCGCGGCTGCCAATTCGCCGACGGTAATTTCCTCGCCTACCGTTACGGTAATCGGGGTTTTCTTTATGCGCTCAAGCTGCATGCGGCGGATTTTATCGGCCTCGGTCTCTCGCTTTGCGCCCTGCGGACGGCGGTAATCCTGAGACTTCTGCTTGATTTTCTGCTTTCTTGAAAAATTGTCCTTCATAGTATTTGCAGGAGCAATTCTTTCATACTTCTCGTTGTATTTGTCGATATTAACGTTCGAGGTACGGGTATCGACATGGCGAATCTCGGCAGGACCGCGTTTAGGCGCCTCGCCGGGCTTTTTATCCTTCTTCTGAGAAACAAAGGGCTGCGGGTCGGAAACACCGTGTTTCTTTTCTTCTGTCTTTGCAGGCTTTTTGTCCTCTGCCTTTTTCTCCGCTTTCTTTTCCTGCTTTTTCGCCGGTTTTTCGGCGGTTTTTTTCTCCTCCGCTTTTTCGGCAGGCTTTTCGGCAGGCTTATTCTCCGGCTTCACGGTTTCTTTCTTTGGAGTCTCGGGTTTAACCTGCGCGGTTTTCTCCTCAGTCTTTTGCTCCTTTTTCTCCGCCGGCTTTTTCTCTGCTTTGAGCTTTTTCTCGGGCTTCTCTGCCGGCTTTTCGCCGTTCTGTGCCGCGGCGGCGGCCTTTAGCTGTTCGAGAATTGCCATCTGTTCGGCAAGCTTTTTCTGCTTTTCCTCTTCCCTTGCTTTTTTAGCCGCCTCGCGGGATTCCGCTCCCGTCGCGAAATAATCGGCAAAGCTTTTCTCCTCATGAGCCTTTGTCATCTCGTTGAAAACGATACTGATCTCGGTTTCATCAAGTACTCCGCCGCTCTTTTTCGCGGCTCCGGTTTTTTCGGCTATTATATTGATAATATCCTTTGACGCGACCTTAAAATCCTTTGCAAGATCGCTAATCTTATATTTATTCGTCATAAGCATTTCCTCCCTCAGTGTACGCCTTTAAAAAAGCGTCGGCAAAACCGCTGTCGTTAATTGTAATGATTCCGCATCTGCGCCCGACAGCGTCCGACACGGCATTTATATTAAAGCCTTTAAGCACCAGAAATTGAACGTTGCCTTTTCCGGCGAAAAAAGCGATTTCCTTTTGACTTTTTTGTGAGACGTCCTCCGCGGCGACGGCAAGATATGCCTTTTTTTCTTTAAGCGAACCCGCGGCGGCGTCCATTCCGAAGCTTAGCTTACCCGCCTTTGCGGCAAAGCCCAGCAGCGTTAGCATTTTATTATTCAACCGAATCAAGCTCCGTTTCGATCTTCCCGTAAATTTCATCGGGTATCTCCATGCCGAACGTTCTTGCCAAAGCGCCGGATTTCCGTGCTTTTTTAAGGCACTCCTCCGATTTGCAGATATACGCTCCTCTGCCGTTAAGCTTGCCTGTTCTGTCAAGCTTTATCTCGCCCTCGGGCGTTTTAACAATCCTTATGAGCTCTCTTTTCTGCTTCATTTCACGGCAACCGGTGCACATTCTCATCGGTATCTTTTTAGCTGACATAGTCAAAGGTTCCTTTCCTTAGGCTGACGAGAGTGAAACACGTCACGCCTCAAGCCTTATTCTCCGAAAAAGCCGCTTTCCGGATGAATATCTATCTTCCAGCCCGTAAGCTTTGCGGCAAGCCTTACGTTCTGACCCTTGTTTCCTATTGCAAGGGAAAGCTGCGCTTCGGGAACGCTTGCCTTACATACCTTCGGCTCCTCGCTTTCAATTTCAACCGACACAACCTTTGCCGGAGATAGCGCCTCAGCGACAAATTCCCTCGGGTCTTCGCTGTATTTAACGATATCTATCTTCTCGCCCGCAAGCTCCTCGACAATCTTATTAACACGCGCGCCGCGAGGTCCTATGCAGGCGCCGACCGCATCAATTTCAGGGTTAGGCGACCAAACCGCTATCTTAGTCCTTGAGCCCGCCTGACGCGAAACCGCCTTGATTTCAATCGTTCCGTCAAAAATTTCGGGAACCTCGGTTTCGAAAAGCCGCTTTACAAGACCCGGATGGGTACGGGAAAGCATTATTTTAGCTCCCCTGTCGGTTTCCTTAACGTCGACTACATAAACCTTGATGTGATCGCCCTCGCGAAGCTCCTCGTCGGGTACCTGCTCAAGCTTTGGAAGTGTTGCTTCGTTGTGACCTATTGTAAGTATCGCGTTTCCGGTTTTGGGGTCAATTCTCTGCACCACTGCGGTTACAAGCTCGCGGTTGTGACTGCGAAATTCTGCCAAAGTCTGTCCTCTCTCAGCTTCTTTCACGCCCTGACGGAAATTGTTTTTTGAGTTCTGTGCCACAACTCTGCCGAATTTCTTAGGGTCAAGCTTAATATCCACAAAACCGTTTTCAACCGCGCTCGGGTCGATTGCCGCCGCGTCCTCTTTCGAAATTTCGGTATAAGGGTCTAAAACCTCGTCAACAACGGTTTTTCGAGCGGTTATGCTGAAAACCTCGTTCTCGGTATCAATAACGCAGGAAACAATATCGTTTCCGCCGTAATCCTTGCGCGCCGCGACAACTATCGCCTCGGATATCTTATCGGCGATAAATTCTTTAGGTATTCCTCTTTCCTCTTCCATAAGCCTCAGAGCCTCAAAAAACTCCTTATTGTCATTCTTAGCCTTTGAAGCCTTTCTTGAACTTGCCATTTTTCTCAATTCCTCCAAACAAAGGTTTTATTATCAGAAATCACACAGATTTGCTTTAGAGATGTCTTTTAATTGAAATTCATACTCGGCGCCGTCTGTCTCAACTACAACCGTATCGGCCGCCGATTTAAGTATGCCCGTAAATTCTTTTACGCCGTCCCGCGCCTTATAAAGCTTAAGCCGCACCTTTTTACCGACCGATTCCGCAAAATGCCGGGGTCTTGTAAGCTCACGCTCAATGCCCGGCGAGCAGACCTCCAGATAATACGAAACATCGATAGGATCCGCCGCGTCGATTATAGGGTCTATCGCATGGGAAACATTGGTGCAGTCGTCAATACTTATACCATCTGTCTTATCGATAAAAACACGCAGATACCACGACGCGCCCTCCTTTAAGAAACGCACGTCCCAAAGATTTACGCCCTGTTTTTCAACCGTTTCCTTAATCAGCTCATATACCTTCTCGGCTGAATTTGCCATTAACTCATCTCCCGTATCGGATTGCAAAATAAAAGTGAGCGGGTCGCCCCACTCACCTTTCTGCTTCATGATAATACTATTATATCACAATACACCTTTAAAAGTCAATAATAATTTTCGGAAATTTTCATTTAGTAAGTTATATCAGTGCCCGATTCGGTATTTCCGGTATAAGAATTAATATAAATTTTTACCGATATATCGGAATTTACCTTTGTCCCGTATTTAGGCTCCTGTTCAAGCACGGTACCGGGATTGTGATCCTCGTCGTATTTTTCGAGCACCTCGATGTTATCGTACAAAAAGCCCTGCTTCAAAAGCTCAAGCTTCGCGTTTGTCTCATCCAGTCCCAAAACATTTGCAATTTTGATTTCCTTAGGACCGAGACTTATCGTAACCTCAATTTTGGTATCTCTCACAACATTTGAGCCCTCGGCAACAGATTGCGCGCAGATCTGACCCTTAGAATATTTATCGTTAAATTCCTTATCCTTTATTACGAACTCAAACATTTCATATTCTTCGTTTTCAACAATTTCGGCGTAATACTTTCCGGCAAGCTGAGGCACCGGATAAAGCTTCGCCGTTTCCTCGGCACCGCTGTCAATCGTTCCGATTGATTCGACAACCGGCGCGTTTACCGAAATATTGCTGTCATCCGACAAGGAGTTATCTTTACCGAAGATATCGTCTTTGAAAACGGTGAATACCAATATCGCAACAATTCCTAAAAACACTGCCGCGGTGCATGCGGAGGATATAATGACATATTTAGCGGTCGATCCGCTTTTCTTCGGTTTTTCCGCTTTTGACTTTTCCCGGTTTCCCGGAAGCGGCTTTGCCGACACAGTCTCGCCCGTTTCGGCATATACAAGCTCGTTTTTAAAGGTCTCGATATTTTTGGTACGGTTCTGCGGCAATACCTGAAGAGCGTTTGCGAGCGCCGACAAAACATGGCGCGGAAGCTCCTCGGCGAATTTTGCGGGAATCGTCATCGAATCGTTTTGAAGTCTCGCCGTAGCTTCGGTGGGCACAGTTCCGATAAGAACGGTAAAAAGCACGGCTGCCAAGCCGTAAACGTCGGTATACGCGTCGGTGTGCAGCTTTTCGCTTTCATACTGCTCTACAGCGGCAAAACCGGGATAAAGCTCACTTTCAAGCGGACTGTCGGTAAGGCGCAGGTTTTTAACGCTGTATCCGGAAATCCTAAGCTTTCCGTCGCGTCCCACAAGCACAGTTTCGGTTGATATTCCGCCGTGAATAATTCCAAGGTCGTTCATGCCCTTTACGGTATCGATAAGCGGAAGAAACAACGGTCTTACCTGCTCCCATTTAAGCGTTCCGCCGTTTTTCTTCAAAAACTCGCTCATCGTAATGCACGCGACGCTTTGGGAAACGGCATAAACCGTTCCGTTTTCCTCAAAAACATCGGTTACGGGAATAAGGGACGGAAGCTCGGCCTCCTCAATACGGCGGTTTATGTCCATAAACTCCATAAGCCCCTCGTTAAAGGTATATTCCCCGCCCTTTACCATTGAAACGGTTTTATCAGGATTTCTGATTGCGAAATTTATAGGGAAATACTCCCTTATGTTTACGACGGAATCAAGCTTTGTGTCCCAGCCGATATAGGTTATACCCTCGCCGTTCTGAGCTTTAGCCGCTCCGACAAAATATCGGTCGGCAACGGTAAAGCGCACGGGCAGGCAGGTCTCGGGATTACGGCGCGAAGAGTCATATCCGCATATCGGGCATATTTTTTCGCCGCCGTTATCGTTCATGCAGCCCGGGCACAGTCTTTCGGTATTAAGCATAAGTTTCCTCCGAGAATCAGACATTTGAATAAAATGCCTATTTTTTCTGATTATAGCTATTATAACATATTTGTCAAGTATTTAAAACAAACAAGTCGTTTTCCGATTGATCATGTGATTTTTTTAAGCCCCCGCGCGGCTTATCAGCCGACTGCTTTATCGGTATCATTTCCTTAAAAACGCAGGTGTGGCGAACGGTAATTACCCTGTCCTCATGAAGCGAGCCGAAATACCAGTGCTTAAACTCGCAGGAACGGCCTATCTCCTCTAAATATCCGTTAAGCTTATTAATGCGGTCGTTATCCCCGCGTCTAAGCAGTATCGCGCTTTTAACAAGCGACGGCGGCTCGTGGGTTATTATGTAATCGACCTTAAGCCCCGCCTCGTCAAGCTTTTTTGCGCCCTCTGCCATTTCGGACGGAGTGGGTTCCTCCTCACGCCACCAGTTGCCCTGCTCAAGCCGCATGTCCTTATCGGCGCTCTCTCCCCCGCCGAAGGTAAAAAAGCTGCTGCCCTCTATTTCAAAAATCTGTCCCCTCATCAGGTGAATAAGATTACCCTTGACTCTGTGAACCATTCCTCCGTGCCAATAGGTTACCCGCGATTTGTAAATGGTATTAAGATTATCGTGCGTGCCGTCGACAAATGCAGTCACAAAACGTCTGCCGGCAAGATAATCTATAACCTGCTTTTCGGTTTTGTCACCGTTAAATATATATCCGAAATCTCCGCACACTATAAGTACATCGCCGCTTTTTAGTTTTCTGAAATTGCGGTCATACAGCCGTTCAAGACAGCCGTGCATATCGCCTGTTATGTAAACCGTAATTCTCACCCGCCTAAAAATAAAATTATTCTTTTATTTTATATTTTACTGTGCTATAATATCTAATAACTTATGTATTATACTATATATTCAGGGAGATTTCCATGCCTAAAAAGATATTTTCCATTATTTTTTCGGTTTTTTTGGCGGTTTCAGTCATTTTTGCCCCTATTTCGGTCTCAGCGTATGAGATTACCGGCTTTGATATCACAGCAAAAGCCGGTATGCTTGTATCCATGGATACCGGAGAAATTCTATACAGCAACAATATTGATAATAAGGTTTTCCCTGCCTCCATCACCAAAATCATGACGGTAACACTAATGCTTGAAAGCGAGAAATACGATCCCGCCGGCAAGGTAGCCATGACAAAAGAGGTCGAAGACTTAATTTTGGGAACGGGAAGCGCGGTTTCAAATTTTCAGATAGGCGAGGAGATAACCCAGCTTGATTTGGTATACACGGTGCTGATGTCCTCCTTCGGAGACTGCGCGTATTTAGCCGCTATTTATTACGGCGGAAGCGTTGATGAGTTTGTCAATATGATGAACGATAAGGCTAATGAGTTAGGGCTTACCGGAACGCATTACAGCAATCCTGTGGGACTTCACGACGAGCAGACCTACACCACGGTGCGCGATATTTATACTCTCACCACATACGCCCTTAAAAACGAAACTTTTAAAACGGTCTGCGAAACGCCGAGACATACGATAGAGGCGACAAATAAATCCGCCAAGCGCACCCTTTCAACCACCAACTTTTTACAGGATCCGAACACTAACTACTATTATCAGTATGCAAAGGGAGTTAAGACCGGCTATACCGACGAAGCGGGCAGATGCCTTGTGAGCACCGCCTCCTACAACGGCTATAATTATATGTGCATACTGATGAACTGCCCGCCGAACGCCGATAAGCGCTATGAATTTCTTGAAAGCGCAAATCTTTACCGCTGGGCGTTTAACAATTTTTCCTTTAAGCAGGTTGCAAATTCAACAGAGCCGGTTTGTGAAATTCCGGTTGAACTGTCGCTTGACACTGATTTTGTTTCGCTCTATTTTGAAAAACCGTTTGTAACCGTGCTTCCCAACGGCGCGGACGATTCAACAATAGTGGTAAAAACCAAGCTTTCGTCCGATAAGGTCGAGGCTCCCGTCAAAAAAGGCGACGTATTAGGCACCGCCGATATAGTATACGCCGAGCAGGTAATAGGCACGGTAAACCTTGTCGCGGGAGACAGCGTTAAGGCAAGCAAGCTGTTAATAGGGATTAAATATGTAAAGGGCTTTTTCAGCTCCGTATATATGAAAATAGTTTACGCCTTAATCGTGCTCGCTATAATAATATTTATACTGATGATTATAAAGCTTAATATTGCGCGGCTAAGAAAGCGCAAGGTCAAATATATTCCATACGGAAAAAAGAAAGGTGACAGAAATGAACATTAAAAAAATTGCCGCGGCTTTGCTTGCTTTGACGCTTTGTATCGGACTTTCCGCCTGCGGCAAGCAAAAAAACGGGAATACGGAAGCGTCGTCCGAAACAGAGAAATACGGTACTCACCACGCAGTCATAACGGTTGAAAGCTACGGTGAAATTAAGGTTGAGCTTGACGGAGACACCGCTCCGATAACGGTTAAAAACTTTGTCGAGCTTGCGAAAAGCGGCTTTTACGACGGGCTTACCTTCCACCGCGTAATCTCCGGCTTTATGATTCAG
>JAEDNG010000195.1 GCA_016302625.1 Clostridiaceae bacterium | reverse complement strand
AGAATCCCTTCGCGCTTGACAGCAAGCCCGCAACCGCTGACTATAAGGACTTCATTATGGGCGAGGCTCGTTACTCCTCACTCACACGCTCCTTCCCCGACCGTGCGGAGCAGCTCTTCGACAAGGCCGCCGAGACCGCAAAGGCTCGCCGCGCTCACCTCGAAAAGCTGGTTAAGCTTTACGGCACCGAGGAATAAGTAATCCTTAAAACTTAAAAAAGCAGAGCATATTCGGAGTATTTCCGCCAAAACGGTATACCCGATATGCTCTGCTTTATTTTTGTTATCTGATAGCAAGTATCAACTAATATAAATCAAAATAATTATTATATTTTGCGTCTTTTATAAACAACGATTTGAGCGTCCGCGCCGTTTTCGCCGTATTCGCAGACCAAAAGAATATTTTTATCCGCCGCCAAGCCGTAGCATCGGTCGCTGCCTTTTTTAGCAAGCTGATTTCCGAGATATATCCTGTTGTCATTGAGCAGTTTTACGGTCTGTCCGCAAGGTACGGTGTATTCAAGATTTACAAAAGAACCTTTAAGCGCAAAAAGCTCCGTAACCCTTTCCATATCCTCAATGGCGAGCGAGTTAAATTCTTTCGTAAGCTCTTCTTTAAGCTTACATGCCATATCCAAGCATTTTCCGCGATTATCACAGCCTCTGTCACATGACGCGATTATACATTCCTCGCCGAACGGACGGCCGTTTGTCGCCGCACATCCGCCACACCCTTCTTTAAACGGGCATTTTTCGCAGTCTGCGCCGCATATTGAATAAGAGTTCATACCGATTTCTTTCCTTTCCGTACATTCATTAAAATATAAACCGCTATAAGCGTCGCCGAGGTTAAGGCGAGAATTAAATACATGCTTGACATCTCAACCTTGTTTCCGAAAAAGTAGAGATTGCAGTCTACCGAGTCCTTTATTGCCTCGACAGTTTCTTCCGGAAAGCCTTGGTTTAGCATTTCGGCATAAACTCCGCGCATTGCGTGGTTGCGGACAAGCGAGGTGCCGTAGGTTCCGGGTAAAAAGGAAATGACCTTTTGAAGTCCCTGTGAAAACTGAGAAATCGGCATATACGCGCCGCAGATAAAGCCGTAGCCGGAGCTTACTACCGTGCCGACCGCCGAAATCTGTCCCTGCGAGCTTAAAAAGAAGTTGATAATGCTTGAAAGCGCCGTTCCGAACATGACAAGCAGGAAAATATCAAGAAATAACAGCAGTACGTCCGAAACGCTCATGTACCAGCCTTTAAACGCTACATAAATAAGGCAAATCCCCGCCGCCGCAAAGCAGATAATAAGGGTTGAAATTAGGGTGGATATGTAATAACTTAAGGCTAACGCCGACCCCTTTACAGGCGAGACGGTCAAGTCCTTAATGCTTCCGTTCGCCTTATCCTGAACCATAAGCATATTTGAGCAAAACGCCACCGTTACGCAGGAGACCGCTAAAATCGAGGAAATAAGCTGGCCGCCGACAGTCCCGTCAATCAGCTTGTCGGCAAGCTCAAAGCCGTCGGGCAGAGCCGAGGTAAAGCTTTCTCGGTAGACGTTGCCTAAAAAGGTCGCGTATAAAACCAACAGTATCGCCGGAGTGATAAGGGAGGTAAAAAACATTCCCTTATCTTTAAAAAACAGCTTTGTATTTCTTTTTATAAGCGCTTTAAGTATATTCATTTTTCATTCCCTCCTGTCAGCTTTTTTCCCGTCACCGCAAGGAACACATCGTCCATTTTTCCCTTTGCGATTTCGTAGTCGCGGAAAATATCGGGGTGTTTTATTATAAGCTCGGTTGCCTTTGCGGTGCTTTCAACCGATACTCGGTAAGCGTCCCTTAGCTTTTCATACGGTCTTTCAAGCGATTTTATTTCAGTTTCATTTACGTTGTAAAGGGTAATATAGTCGCCTGTATAAGTGTTTTTGAGCTCAAGCGGAGTCCCCTTAGCCGCGATTTTACCGCTGTCTAAAATCACCACATAATCGGCGTCCGCCGCCTCCTCCATGTAATGGGTGGTGAGAAATACCGTCATGCCCTCGCGGTGTCTGAGCTTCTCTATAACGCTCCATAAAAGCTTTCTTGTCTGTGGGTCAAGCCCGGTCGAGGGCTCGTCTAAAATCAGTATTCTGGGACGGTGCAGTAAAGCGCGGGCAATATCAATCCGTCTTCTCTGACCGCCTGAAAGCTTGCCGACCGTGCGCTTGAGTAAATCTTCAAAATCAAGCAG
>JAEDNG010000194.1 GCA_016302625.1 Clostridiaceae bacterium | reverse complement strand
GCGGGCGGATTTCGTGAAAATTACAAGGCATTAGCCGACGACCTTAATATCTGCTCTAAGCGCGGACTTTCAGAGCAGTTCGACTCTACTATCGGCGCAGGTACTGTGCTTATGCCGTTCGGCGGTAAAAATCAGCTTACCCCCATTCAGGCGATGGTGCAGAAAATTTCCGTGGAAAAGAAACACACCGACGATTGCTCCTTAATGGCGTGGGGCTACAACCCCTTTATCACCGAGAAAAGCCCCTACCACGGCGCGTATTTGGCGGTTGTGGAGTCTGTCTGCAAGCTTATAGCTACAGGCGCGGAATTTAAAGACATATATCTCACTTTCCAGGAATATTTTGAACGCTTAGGCAAGGACAGTAAGCGTTGGGGCAAACCGCTTGCGGCATTACTCGGTGCATTTAAGGCGCAGACCGAGTACGGAATCGGCGCTATCGGCGGCAAGGACTCAATGAGCGGCAGCTTTGAACAGCTTGACGTTCCCCCCACCCTTGTGTCCTTTGCGGTTACAACCTCTAAAACCAAAAATATCGTATCACCCGAGTTTAAAAAAGCGGGTAATAAGCTTGTACTTATAACCCCTGTTTATGACGAAAATGCTCTGCCTGTAACTTCGTCACAGCTTAGAGTGTTTGACCGTGTAACCGAGCTTTTAAGAAGCGGTAAAGCCGTTTCCTGCTATACACCTACTTTGGGCGGCATTTCCGAGGCGGTTATGAAGATGTGCTTCGGCAACGGATTAGGCTTTAAATATGATTCCAATATGTCGGTATCCGCTATTTTCGGATATTCCTACGGCAGCTTTTTGCTCGAAGTGACCGAGGATATTGAGGACGCGATTACGGTAGGTACTGTAACCGATGACGGAAAAATCACCTTAAACGGCGAGTCGGTAGAGCTTGATAATTTGCTTAACATTTACGAAAGCAAGCTTGAAAGCGTTTACCGCTGTAATATACCCGACAGTAAGTCTCCTATGAAGAACTTTTCTTACACGCCTGAAAAGCGTGTCGCCCCCGCTGTTAAAACCGCAAAGCCGCGCGTGCTTATTCCCGTGTTCCCGGGTACTAACTGCGAGTACGACAGCGCAAAGGCTATGCGAGACGCGGGCGCTGAGCCTGAAATTTTCGTTATAAATAACCTTACCCCCTCTGCGGTTGCAAGGAGCGTTGACAGCTTTGCAGAAAAGCTTAAAGCGGCGCAGATGGTATTTATCCCCGGCGGATTTTCGGGCGGAGACGAGCCTGACGGCAGCGGTAAGTTTATAACCGCCTTCTTTAGAAACTCCGCTGTTAAGGAGGAGATCACCCGCTTACTTGAGGACAGAGACGGACTTATGTGCGGAATCTGCAACGGCTTCCAGGCGCTTATAAAGTTAGGTCTTGTCCCCTACGGCAAGATTATCGACACCGACGAGCATTGCCCGACCCTTACCTATAACACTATATCCCGTCACCAGTCAAGGATTGTCCGTACACGAATTGCCTCGAACAAGTCGCCTTGGCTTGCGCAGACTAATGTGGGCGAGATTTACAGCGTGCCGATTTCCCACGGCGAGGGACGTTTTATAGCAGACGAGGAATTAATTAAGAAATTAGCCGAAAACGGACAGATTGCAACCCAGTATGTAGATTTAAGCGGTAATGCAACGAGTGACGTTCACTTTAACCCGAACGACTCTATGTACGCTATAGAGGGCATCACCTCGCCTGACGGCAGAGTATTCGGCAAAATGGGACACTCTGAACGCCATGCGACCGATCTTTACAAAAATGTTCCCGGCAATTATGATATTAAGATGTTCAGTTCCGCGGTAAAATACTTTAAGTAAGGAGAGATTAAAAGTGGCTTATTTATCTGATATTGAAATAGCTCAGCAGTGCGAGATGAAGCCGATAACCGAAATTGCAAAGGGCGCGGGAATCGGCGAAAAATACATCGAGCAGTACGGCAAATATAAGGCGAAAATCGATCTTTCGCTCTTAAACGAGAGTGATAGGCAGAACGGCAAGCTTGTACTTGTAACCGCTATTACACCCACCCCCGCGGGCGAGGGCAAAACCACCACGACAATCGGTCTTGCAGACGGTATGAAGCGCATCGGAAAAAGCGTTGCGGTGGCGCTTCGCGAGCCGTCCTTAGGTCCCGTGTTCGGAATTAAGGGCGGCGCCGCGGGCGGCGGATATGCTCAGGTAGTGCCTATGGAGGACATCAACCTGCACTTTACAGGCGATTTCCA
>JAEDNG010000193.1 GCA_016302625.1 Clostridiaceae bacterium | reverse complement strand
ATTTATGCCTCCGCCGTCGCTTCTGCCGCTGTTATAGCCGCGCCGGTTTACTCGGTGATAACCGCTTCGGCGGACGCGCTTAAAGGCACTTCGGTTTTTATGCTTTCCTTTATTCCGGTATTCGCGGTTATCGTTGCGGCGTCGGGCGCGGCGGCGACCTCGGCTTCAATGAGCGCGTTACTGCTCGGAGCATCGCAAGCGGTGTCCTACATATCTAATTTTGTCGTACTTCCCTTAATGGGCGGCTATTTAGCCTTAAGCATAAGCGGCGCGGTATCTCCGATAATCAAAAAATCCGGAATTGCCGAAATGATAAAAAAGCTCGCTTTCTGGATAATGGCGTTTATTTCGACCGTTTTTGTCGGCATACTCGGAATTCAGACCGCGGTCAACGCGTCGGCGGACACCCTGACGGCTAAAACCGCGAAATTTATAATCGGTTCATCGGTTCCGGTCGCGGGAGGGGTGCTTTCGGAGGCGCTGGGAACTGTCACCGCGTCGATGGGGCTTTTAAAATCCTCGGTCGGGATATACGGCGCGGCGGTCTGCCTGTTCACATTTTTGCCGCTTATAACAGAGCTGCTTATGTGGCGTGCGGTACTGCTAATAACTGCCGGAATTTCAGAGCTTTTTTCCGTAACGGAAATTTCCGGACTTTTAAAGGCGGTGGATTCTATGATGTCTGTGCTTGTGGGGATTATACTGCTTGTCGGGGCGATGTTTATAATATCACTCGCGCTGGTCGTATCGGCAGGTAAAGCACAATGAGCTATTTTACGTCTTTTATAACCTCACTTTGCGCCGCATGTATCATGATAGGCGCGCTTCATATGATTTGTCCCGACGGTGCTATGGGGAAATCGGTCAAATATATATTAAGCCTTATTTTTATTGTGTCGGTGATCGCGGCGGCGTCGTTCAATATCAGGAATTTTGACTGGAGTACGAATTATTCTATGCCTGAAATACAAAGCGATGAAAGCCTGGAGGCTTCCGCCGCCCGGTATGTTTACGCGGCGGCGCTTAAAAGCGCGGGAATAAATTTCAGAGAAATTACGGTTTGTACGGATAAATCCGAGTCCGGCAGCATAATAATTAGTAAAGTAATTATTTATTCGGACTGTGATGCCGCAAAAATTAGAGTTGCTTTAGGCGCTGTGGCGGAAAATTACGAGGTTGAAATTATAAATGAATGATACGTTAAAAACACTGCTTCAAAAAATCAAATCGCCGAAGCTCCTTATTATTATCGGCATATCGGGTATGCTGCTTATATGCCTGTCCTCCTTTATCGGCGGTGGGACTAAAAAGCAAAAGAGCGCGCCGACAGGCGAGAATATAACCGCCGATGAATACCGAGATCAGCTTGAAGAAAGCGTTGCCGGCATTGTAAAAAGCATAACAGGCAGTAAAAAAGTGAATGTCGTTATAACGCTTGAAAGCGGAATAAGGTATTCTTATGCCGATATAAACGAAGGAACTTCGGCAAACAAGACCGAAAGCAATTCGGAAAGCAGCTCAAGTGAGTCAAAGCAGACCTATATAACCGTTAAATCCGCCGACGGAGGAGAGCAGGCGCTGCTTGTCACGACCGAAATGCCCGAGGTTCGCGGAGTGGCTATTGTCTGCGAGGGGGGCGACAATGAACAAACAAATGAAAAAATCAAAAATGCCGTAACGGCGGCTTTAAACATCACATCAAAAAGAGTATACATAGCGGGAGGAAGCTTTGATGAAAAAAGGTAAAGTGTTCGGGAAAACACAGATTGTCGTGGCTGTAATGGTGGTGGCTCTGGGAGCGGCAATATGGCTTAATATGAAATATTCGCCGACCACCGGCAAATATTTAGGAGAGGCGTCATATGTGAGCAATTCAAGCTCTGACAGCGCGGCGGTACAGACTGCGGCAAAAGCAAAGCAAGAAAATTCGGACTATTTCGCCACGGTCAAAAAAGAGCGCGAGAGCACGCGCAAAGAGGCTCAGGAGACAATAGAGGAAACCCTTAAAAACGGAAAGCTTACCGAGGAGGATAAAAAATCTGCGCTTGCAAAGATTGAGGAAATCGGCGGGCGAATGGAGAGCGAAAGCAATATTGAAACTCTGCTTAAGGCAAAGGGATTTGAAAAGGCGGTAGCGGTCATAAGCGACACAGGGATAAGCGTGGTCGTAAAAGCCGACGGGCTTACCTCGGCTCAGACCCTCCAAATTCAGGACATCGTAACAAGCGAGACAAATATTCCGCTTTCAAACATAAAAATCGTTCCCGTAAAATAAA
>JAEDNG010000192.1 GCA_016302625.1 Clostridiaceae bacterium | reverse complement strand
GACGAGTTGTACGAGCAGGCAATGACCGAGCTTAAAGCCGCGCTTGCCGCGTTACAGTAAGGAGAGAGAATATATGTCTGAAATAAAAAAAGCAGCTACAAGAGTGGGCTTCGGCGAGGCTCTTGTGGAACTTGGCGCAAAGAGAAACGATTTTGTGGTGCTGGACGCTGACCTTGCGGCGGCAACACAGACAGGAATGTTCAAAAAGGCATTTCCCGAAAGATTTTACGACTGCGGTATAGCAGAGGGTAATATGATTGGTATTGCGGCGGGTATTGCGTCGACCGGCAAAAAGGTTATTTGCAGCTCCTTTGCAATGTTTGCGGCGGGACGCGCTTTTGAACAGGTAAGAAATTCCGTCGGCTATCCTCACCTGAACGTTGTAATCGGCGCAACTCATGCCGGCATTTCGGTTGGCGAGGACGGCGCTACTCACCAGTGCTGTGAGGATATCGCCCTTATGCGTACTATCCCCGGCATGACGATAATAAATCCGGCTGACCTGACCGAGGCTAAAAAAGCGGTTGCGGCGGCGCTCGAGCTTGACGGTCCGGTTTATATGCGCTTCGGACGTCTTGCTGTGCCGGTAATTTTTGACGACAGCTATGATTTTGAGGTTGGCAAGGGAGTAGAACTTAAAGACGGCGGCGACGTTACGGTAATAGCCACGGGTCTAATGGTTAACGAGGCTTTAGGCGCTTATGAGCTTCTTAAAAACGAGGGCATTAGTGCCAGAATCATCAATATTCACACCATAAAACCGCTTGATAAGGAAATTGTTATCAAAGCCGCAAAGGAAACCGGCGCTATTGTTACCGCCGAGGAACACTCTGTAATCGGGGGATTAGGTGCGGCGGTAAGTGAGCTTGTATGTGAGGAGTGCCCTGTTCCGGTTGTGAAATTAGGCGTTTACGATACCTTCGGTCATTCCGGACCTGCCGCGGATTTGCTTGACGAATTCGGTCTGCGCGCCGTGAATATCGCCGAAAAGGCTAAAAAAGCGATTGCGCTTAAAAAATAAATGATTGTCATTGTTCCATTTACAAAAAACGCATGTGCGCTATTTCGCGCATATGCGTTTTTTAAACGGAAGCGAAAAATTCAAGCCGGCACTTGATAAATGCGACAGGATTTCCACATCCGAAATAGTCTGCCGGATAAGCAGTCTTTCAAATTAACACTCCGCCTGCAAAAGACATAATATATTATGAAGGTAAATAAAATTTGTTTGATTAATTTTAAGAAAGAAAGGCAAAAATATTATTAGCCTGACGGATAATATTTCCGTCACCTAACAAATATAAGCGGAGTGTGAAACAGTAATGAATATCAAGCGAGGAGATATTTACTATGCCGACTTAAGCCCGGTGGTAGGCTCCGAACAAGGCGGAGTCAGACCCGTACTTATTATACAAAACGACGTGGGCAACCGATACAGTCCGACCGTGATAGCCGCCGCGATTACAAGCCAGCGTGATAAAACAAATCTTCCGACGCATATTTCGGTAAATGCGGACGGCTGCGGGCTTTCAAAAGATTCAATCGTTCTCCTTGAACAGGTAAGAACGATTGACAAGCAGAGACTTAAAGAAAGAATGGGAAGCCTTGACACATGCTCTATGGGACTTGTGGACAGAGCGCTTTCGGTAAGCTTTGGACTCACAGGGAACAGCACGGTTTAGTAAGGTTTGGCACAGCAATAATATGCAATAAATATATCGCCGCGGAAAAAGGCTCGGGGTGCGATACAGCAACAGATACAATTAAGACTTTTCCTTTCAATTTCGAGATAAATAATTCAATCATTTTCTTCTTTTTGAACATTTGTCATTTTTACCCCTTGCAATCCGAGCAATTCTTCCGTAAAATGAGTATAGAGCATATCGGAGCCTCCGTTCATGGTTACTAGACATTTCCATTTTAACGGATTTTCTCCAAATATGCTCTACTTTTTTATTTTTTATTCGTATGCTCTACTTGGTTACACCAACATTTATTATAGAGCCAAAATTTAATAATTCTCTTTACCTGCCGTACTATCTAAAACAGGTATTTTTATACGCCTATAGATTTGACGCTTACAAATAAACCCGAATCGGCATTATGTAAACCTAATCGGATAAACTTAAAACCGCACCCAAAAGCCAAAGAATGGCTTAACAGCGCGGTTTTAGGTGAGACATGAGTGTTCATAACGGATTTAAAACGCGAGAGAAAAACTGTAAAAAAAGAAGAACCTCAACTACGCGTCTGCGTGTCGAGGATCCGGGCTTGGTGCCGCTGGCCGGACTTGAACCGGCACGGTATCGCTACCGAGGGATTTTAAG
>JAEDNG010000191.1 GCA_016302625.1 Clostridiaceae bacterium | reverse complement strand
CCTTAACCGGCTTTCTTATGGTCTCACGGTAAGCGATTTTAGGTGTTTTAAGCTCAACCTCCGCGCCGAATTTTGATTTAAGCCGGGATACGATAACATCGATATGCTGTTCGCCCAAAGCCGACAGAATCTGTTCATGAGTTTCATTGTCGGTGTGCACCGAAACAGTCGGATCTTCTTCGGCGAGGCGGCTTAAAGCCGAGGTGATTTTTTCTTCGTCTCCCTTTGTCTTAGGATATATCGCAACCGAAATACTCGGTGCCGGGAAAGCAATCGGAGCGGCTTTTATTTTTCCGGAGGCGGAAAGGGTGTCGCCCGTAAGCACATTGCCGAGCTTTGAAACCGAGCCGATATCCCCCGCGGATATGCAGTCTGCGTCCTCCTGTTTGCCGCCCTTAAGCCACATTACTTTTGAAAGGCGCTCCTCCGCACCGGTGCGGCTGTTTATAAGCCGTATGTCGTTTTTAATTTTACCCGATAAAACTCTGAAATAAGAAAGCTTACCTACAAACGGGTCGGCGATTGTTTTAAAGACCAACAGAGCATTTTCGCCGTTTTCGTCAAATTTCTCTTTATCGCCGCTTTCCAATGTATAGGAGGATTCTGCGGAGGACGGCAAAATTTCAAGAAGATTATCAACCATCATCGGAACCGCCGCGCCGGTCTGCTGAACACCCGCGTATACCGGACAGATTTCACCTGAAGCAACACCTTTTTTAAGACCGTGAATTATTTCATCGGGAGTAAATTCCTCGCCGGCAAAATATTTTTCCATCAGCGCGTCATCGGTCGTAGCGACGGCTTCGAGCAGCATACTGCGCATATCGTCGATTTCCCGGCTTACGGGAAGCCGCATTTCCTTTGCGGACAACTCGTCGCAAGCGTATGCCTTGTTTTCAATAAGATTTATGTAGCACTTTACCTCGTCATTTTCGATGTACGGAACTACAACCGGGCATATAACCGCGCCGTAGTTTCCCGCCAATGCCGAAATTACACGGTAAAAATGGGCGTGAGAGGAATCAAGCTTTCCTATAAAGAACGCTGCGGCTTTTCCGAGCGCGCGAGCTTTTTCAAAGCATTGCTTAGCTCCGGTGGTAAGTCCTGATTTTCCGGAAACGGTGATAACTGCACTGTCTGCGGCGGCAAGCGCCTCGCAAACGCCGCCCGCAAAATCAAAAAGTCCGGGGGCATCTATAATATTAAGCTTATGTCCTCCTATTTCAAGCGCGTAAACAGCGGTGGATACCGAGCTTTTGCGCTTTTTTTCCTCAGGGTCAAAATCCAAAACGGTAGTACTATCGGCAATTTTGCCGATACGTTCGGTTGCCTTGCCGTAACACAAAATAGCGTCCGCAAGGGTGGTTTTCCCCGAACCGCCATGACCTAAAATAGCTAGGCTGTGCGTTAAATGCTGTGGATACTGTTTCAATATAATGCACTCCTTTGAAAATTACCAGAGAAAATCTGATAATGTTATGATAATTATTATATCACAACTTGTTAGCAAATACAACCAATAATTATTAATAGTATATTTCAAAAATATTAAAATGTTATAATTGATAATTTTTTGTCTTTTTTTTGAGAAAAATGTAAAATAAAGAGGGCAATAATCCTAAACGGTAACAGTTTTGATACCATTTGTAACCGAATTGTATCTGCTATTTTGCAAAACAAAGTGTATAATGAATATATAATAATTAATCGGTTCTGGAGGTTCGGCGGAATGAAGAAAAGATTTTTTAACAGCGCGGCGCTCATATTGGTATTATTGCTTTCATTTTCCGTTCTTTCCGTAAAACCTTCGGCAGTTGCAAACACTTCCAATGGGCTAATTACCGCGGTCAGCGATAAATCAGATTTGCCCGATTCGTCCAAAGTACGGCAGGCACGTTTTCTTAATATGCTTAATCATAACTTTGTTTACAATGAGGCTTTCAATTCGGTTGAGGATATTGTCAACGCGTCTGTTCCGGCATTGCTTAATATGCGCGATCCGGTTAATGAGTCTTACATTGCGGAAAGCTATGTAAAGGATTATGTGTATAATATGTATGGTGTAGAGATTGAAGATTTTTCGGACATAAACAATGATTTTGCGCATCTTGACGGATATGTATACATTATTCCGCGCGGTTTTTCGGTTTTCAGTCATAAAATCGATTCGGTTTCTCTTAATGAGGACGGCAGTTTTACGGTTGTAACCTCCGTATCCATTGATTCTCACGACGGGGATTCTATTTCGCGCAAAGCGGTTTCACTGTTTGTGAAAAACGATCGTTCCCGGTTCGGATACAACATTATTTCTTCTGAAATATCAGACAGT
>JAEDNG010000014.1 GCA_016302625.1 Clostridiaceae bacterium | reverse complement strand
CACCTGCCTTGCGGGAGCGGCGCTGTCAGAAGTATGCCGCACCGCGTTAAACAGTTCGCTTTCGGGACTTGAGTTTGCTTACGGAATACCCGGCTCTGTCGGCGGTGCGCTTTACATGAACGCCGGTGCCTACGGAGGGGAAATGTCGGATATTGCGGAGAGCGCCTGTTATGTTACGGAAAACGGCGAACAGGGCTGCATTTCTGCCTGCGATATGGCGCTCGGTTACAGAACCAGCGTCTTTAAAAACGGCGGCATGATTATCACAAGCGTTACTTTATGTCTTCACAAAGGCGAGAAAAGCGAAATCGAAGAAAAAATGAATGATTATATCAGCCGCCGCCGCGAGAAACAGCCGCTTGAATATCCGAGCGCAGGGAGCACCTTTAAGCGACCTAAAGGATATTTTGCCGGAGCGCTTATTGAAAAAAACGGACTTAAGGGTTATAAATCGGGCGGAGCTATGGTGAGCGAAAAGCACGCGGGATTTGTAATCAACTGCGGAAACGCAAGTGCTATGGATGTAAAAAACGTTATAGATAAGGTAAAGAAAACCGTGCTTGAAGCCGACGGGGTCGCGCTTGAACCCGAGGTAATCCTTGTCGGGAACTTTTAACAGGTATAGGGGAAAAAACAATGGAACTGCTGATACTTACGGGAATGTCCGGAGCCGGAAAATCTCAGGCGGCGAACGCGCTTGAGGACATTGGCTTTTACTGTGTTGACAATATACCGCCGGCTATTATACCGTCCTTTGTAGAGCTTTCGGCGAGAAGCGGCGATCTTCTCTCAAAAATGGCAATAGTGACAGACATGCGCGGGGGTATTCTGTTTTCCGAGATTGACGAAGTGCTTACGAATCTTAAAAAGAATCACACCGAGTATAAAATACTGTTTCTCGACGCGTCGGACGATGTGCTTATAAGGCGGTACAAGGAAAACCGCCGCAAGCACCCGCTTGCAGACAGTGAAAATATGTCGGTTTCGGCGGCTGTTCACAAGGAACGTGAAATGCTCAAAAGAATCCGGTTTATGTCTGATTACGTCGTTGACACAAGCCATATTTCAATCGCGCAGCTTAAGGTTCAGCTTTCTAATATTTTCTGCGGCAGCGTAAGCAACGTGATGAAAATTCAGTGCAAGTCCTTCGGTTTTAAATACGGCTCGGACACAGAGGCGGATTTAGTGTTCGACGTGCGCTGTCTGCCCAATCCCTTTTATGTTGAAACGCTCAAAGAAAAAACGGGGCTTGACAAGGAAGTAAGAGATTATGTTATGGCAAGCGGCGACAGTAAGGAGTATTTGTCACGACTGCTCTCGTTTATTGACTGTGCCGTACCGCTTTATGCTAAGGAGGGCAAGAGTCAGCTTATAATTTCGGTAGGCTGTACGGGAGGAAAGCATCGCTCGGTCACCTTTGCCCAGCTTATTGGAGAGCATTTGATTAATCAGAATTACAACTGCTCGATAACCCACAGGGATATTTATAAGCACTGAGACAGGAAAAAAGTTATGTCATTTTGTACTGATGTAAAAAACGAACTTTCAGGGATAAGACCTTCGGAATGCTGTAAAATACCGCTTGCTTACGGTTTTATGCTTTTCGGCAGGTCTTTTTCGGTTAAGCGGATCTCAATGCAGACCAATAATAAAAAAACGGCGACGGCGTATTCGAAAATTATTTTTGATGCCTTCGGCGTGACCGTTCCGATTTCAAGCGGCGGAGATCTGAAAACCACCTATAAAGCGGAGGTCGTTTCCGAGGCGGACAGGCTTAAAATATTGGCGGTGTTTGATTACGGAATTGCCGAAAATATTATTAACACAGACATTTTAAGACGCGACTGCTGTTTTCAAAGCTTTATAAGAGGCGCGTTTTTAGCCTGCGGAAATATAAACGAGCCGGAAAAAGAATACCGTGCCGAATTCAGGGTTAAAAGCGGCAGGCTTGCCGAGGAATTTTCCGAACTGCTTTGCGGCTATGGAATTAATCTTAAAAATACAGTGCGCGGCGGCAGTTATGTGCTGTATACAAAGGAAAGCGGCGCAATCGAGGATTTGCTGACTCTTATGGGAGTTCCTCACCGCACACTTGATATTATAGATACCAAAATAATCAAAAGCGTTAAAAACAGCAGTAACCGTAGGAGCAACTGCGACAGCGCGAATATTTCAAAAACAGTAGAGGCATCAATTAAGCAGCGCGCGGCGATAGAGTATCTTAAAAAACGCGGAAAGCTTCAAACCCTGCCGCCCGAGCTTTTGCAGGCGGCGGAATTAAGACAAAACAACCCCGACGCGACGCTTAAAGAGCTGTGCGCGGCGACGCAGGAGCATTTGACGGTTTCGGGACTTAACCACAGGTTAAGCAGAATAATGTCAATTTATGAGGAACTGAAAAAAAGCAATGTAAAATAACTAAAAGGAGGAGCGTATGGACTTTACACATCTGCATGTGCATACCGAGTACAGTCTGCTTGACGGCTGCTGTCGGATTAAAGAGCTTATCGACCGCGCGGCGGCTCTCGGACAGAAAAGCCTTGCGATTACCGACCACGGCGTAATGTACGGCGTGATTGATTTTTACAAATACGCTCTGGAAAAGGGTGTAAAGCCGATAATAGGCTGTGAGGTCTACGTTGCCCCGCGCACCCGCTTTGACAAGCAAAAGGGTATCGACAGCCGTTATACCCATCTGGTTCTGCTGTGCCAAAACAACAAGGGCTATCAGAATTTAATAAAGCTTGTTTCCGCAGGCTTTACCGAGGGGTTTTATTCAAAGCCGAGGGTAGATAAGGAGCTGCTTCAAAAATACCACGAGGGAATAATCGCCCTTTCCGCCTGCCTTGCAGGAGAAATTCCGCGACTGCTCCTTGACGGCGAGTACGAAAAAGCAAAGGAAACCGCGCTGTGGTTTAGCGGTGTTTTCGGAAAGGATAATTATTTTCTCGAAATACAGGATCACGGCATAGCCGAGCAAAAGCGGGTAAATCCGCAGATAATCCGAATAGCAAGGGAGACGGGAATAGGGCTTGTTGCTACAAACGACGTGCATTATATAAAGCATGACGATTATAAAATGCACAAGGTGCTTTTGTGCGTGCAGACCGGCTCTAAAATAACCGAGGAAAACTCCCTTGAATTTAAAACAAACGAGTTTTATTTAAAATCAGCAGAGGAGATGGCGGCGCTTTTTCCTAACAATCCGGACGCCCTTTCAAACACTTTAAAAATCGCAGAGCGCTGTAATGTTAAATTTGAATTCGGTAAAATCAAGCTGCCGCGCTTTGATATCGGCGACCGCGACCATTTTAAATACTTTAAGGAAAAATGCCTTGAAGGGCTTCACCGTATTTACGGGGAAAATCCCGATAAATCGGTGACCGACCGGCTTTCCTATGAGCTTGACGTAATAAACCGCATGGGCTATGTCGATTATTATTTAATAGTCGCCGATTTTGTAAATTACGCAAAAAGCCACGGTATACCCGTAGGCCCGGGCAGAGGGTCGGGAGCCGCCAGTCTTGCGGCATATTGCATAGGAATAACCGGCATTGACCCGCTTAAATATGACCTTTATTTTGAGCGGTTTTTAAACCCCGAACGCGTATCCATGCCGGATTTTGATATTGATTTTTGCTATGTCAACCGCCAGAAGGTAATTGATTACGTTATAAATAAATACGGCTCAGACCATGTTTCGCAGATAGTCACCTTCGGCACAATGGCGGCAAGGGGCGCTATTCGCGACGTCGGCCGCGCGATGGATATTCCCTATGCTGTGTGCGATAAAATCGCAAAGCTTATTCCGCAGTCCCTTAATATGACTATCGACAGGGCGATGGAGGGCTCAAAGGAGCTTCGCGATTTGTACCAATCGGACGAGCAGATAAAAGAGCTTATCAACATGGCGCTTAAATTAGAAGGTATGCCGCGCCACGCCTCGACCCATGCGGCGGGGGTTGTGATTTCGGACAAGCCTGTTGCGGAGTATGTTCCGCTTGCGGTCAACGACGAGGCGGTGGTGACCCAGTATACAATGACGGCGCTTGATGAGCTTGGACTGCTTAAAATGGACTTTTTGGGGCTTCGCAACCTGACGGTTATCGCCGATACCCAAAAGTATATAAGACGGCGCGAACCGGAGTTTGACATTGAAAAAATACCGCTTGACGATAAGGATACCTATAAAATGATGGGCAGGGGACAGACCGACGGTGTGTTTCAGTTCGAGTCGGACGGAATGAAAAACGTGCTCCGCCAGTTCGGTCCCGAAAGCATAGAGGATTTAACGGCTATTCTGTCCCTTTACCGCCCCGGGCCTATGGATTCGATACCCAAATATATCCACAACCGCCATCACCCCGAGGATATTACCTACGACACTCCGCTTTTAAAGCCGATACTTGACGTTACCTACGGCTGTATAGTGTATCAAGAGCAGGTAATGCAGGTCTTCAGGACTTTGGCGGGCTATTCTCTCGGCAGAGCGGACATAGTGCGCCGCGCAATGGCGAAGAAAAAGCACGCGGTTATGGAGCGTGAGCGTGAATTTTTCATTCACGGCGAAAGGGACGAAAACGGAAACATCCTCTGCTTAGGCGCTCTTGCAAACGGAGTAAGCGAGGAAACGGCGAACAAGATATTCAACGATATGTCAAGCTTCAGCTCATACGCCTTTAACAAGGCGCACGCGGCGGCGTATTCCTTTGTCGCTTACAGAACGGCGTATCTTAAATGCCACTATCCGTCGGAATATTTCGCGTCATTAATGACGAGCATGATGGACAGCGCCTCTAAAATCGCCCTGTATACCGCGGAGTGCCGCAAAAACGGCATAAAAATCCTGCCGCCGTCGGTAAATTCAAGCGAGGCGGGCTTTACACCGGACGGCAAAAATATCCGTTTCGGGCTTATGGCGGTCAAAAATCTCGGAATGGGAATAATAGAAAGGCTTATAAATGAGCGTGAGCAAAACGGGGAATACACCTCTGTTTATGATTTCTGCGTTCGCAATCATTCGCGCGAATTTAACCGAAAGTCGCTTGAGGGGCTTATAAAAAGCGGGGCGCTGGACGGGCTCGGTGAAAACCGCCGTCAGATGCTTTACAATATTGGTGGGGTAATGTCGGCGGCGGATAACGAAAAACGCTTTTCGGCAGAGGGTCAGCTTAATCTCTTTGACGAAATGGGGGATTCGGTAAAATACGAGCCGCAGCCTGTCGACGAAATGCCGCGCGAAATGCTTTTGGCGCTTGAAAAAGAGGCGACGGGGCTTTATCTTTCGGGGCATCCGATGGAGGAATATTCAGGCTTTTTAAAAAATTCCGGAACGGTTAAAACGACCGATATTATAGCAAACAAATACCGTGACGGTGGGAGGGTTTCGCTTGCGGGGATAGTTTCGGGCTTTAAGATACGTCAGCTTAAAAACAACAATCTTTTAGGCGCGGGACAAATTGAGGATTTGGACGGCTCTGTACCGATAACCGTTTTCGCTAACGCGCTTAATGAATTCAGAGGTCTGCTGACATCGGGAAAGCCCGTGATTTTAAGCGGCAGAATTTCCGAGCGCGAGGACAGAGATACCGAAATCGTGGTTGAACGCGCCGAGGAGATTCCGGAAACAGCTAAGGGTGCGCAGGTTCCCCAAAAATATAAAAGCGGACTGTATTTAAAGGTGAAAAATACCGAGTGCGGCGAATTCTGCGAAATAAAGAAAATACTGGCAAAATATCACGGTAAAACCTCGGTTATCATATATTGTACAGAAACAAAAAAGAAATTAGAGGCGCCGGAAAGCCTTAAAATTAAGCTCTCGGACGAGCTTTTAGCAGCGCTTAAGGACGTTTTAGGCGAGGAAAACGTGAAATTTATAAAATAAAAGAATTAATTGTTGAAAAATTAACAATTATGGTATATACTTTTATTGTATGAAATTAAAAGATACTTTATATATATTTGGAGATGATTTCAATGAAAACAATCGGTGTGCTCACAAGCGGAGGAGACGCTCCGGGCATGAATGCCGCCGTGCGCGCGGTTGTCAGAACCGCAATTGCGCTCGGAATGAATGTGAAAGGAATCCGCAGAGGCTATAACGGCCTTATTGAAGGGGATATAATCGATCTTGACGTGCGCTCGGTTTCGGACATAATCCACCGCGGAGGAACTGTGCTTTATACCGCGAGAAGTCCGCGCTTTAAAACCGAGGAGGGCATGAAAGAGGCTATCGCCAACTGTAAGAAACACGGAATTGAGGGTATTGTGGTTATCGGCGGCGACGGCTCTTACAGGGGCGCCAGAGATTTATCTCTTCGCGGAATCCCCTGCGTCGGCGTTCCGGGTACTATCGATAACGATATTTCCTCCACCGAATATACAATAGGCTTTGATACAGCCATGAACACTGCCATGGAAATGGTGGATAAAATCCGCGACACCGCCCAGTCGCACGACCGTTGCTCGGTTGTTGAGGTCATGGGCAGACGCGCCGGATATTTAGCGCTCCAGAGCGGAATTGCCGTCGGCGCTACCGCGATTTTGGTTCCCGAAGTTGATCACAAAATCGAAGATGTAATTGATAAGATAAAGGAAACCCAGAAAACCGGCAAAAAGCACTTTATCGTTGTTGTTGCAGAGGGTGTAGGCGGTGTTGAGGATATAGCCAAGAAGATTGAAGAGGAAACCGGTATCGAATCCCGCGCTACGGTTTTAGGTCATGTTCAGCGCGGCGGAAATCCGACCGTGCGTGACCGCGTTGTAGCTACACAGATGGGCTATGCCGCAGTTAAGCTTTTGAAGGACGGTATCGGCAACCGCGTTATCGGTATGAAGAACGGCGAAATTGTAAATTACGATATTTACGAGGCTCTTAACATGAAAAAGCCGTTTGACGATGAAATGTACGAAATCGCGCATATCACATCTATATAATAATTTTTTCACCGCCCGGGGGACAAAAGTCCTTCGGGCGAATTTGCAGGAGGGAACGGTTTGGCGGCTGAAAGAGTAATGGTAGGAATGAGCGGAGGGGTGGACTCCTCTGTCTGCGCGGCTTTGCTTATAAATATGGGATACGATGTGTCGGGTGTTACCTTGCGGCTTTACGATGGCGAGGATTATAATGCGGGGCTTACTAAAACCTGCTGTTCGCTGTCCGACGTTGAGGACGCTAAGGCGGTCTGCGCAAGGCTTTCTGTTCCGCATTATGTTTTTAATTTTAAAGAAGCCTTTCAAAAAGAGGTCATAGACCGATTTGTAAACGAATATATATGCGGAGGAACGCCGAACCCCTGTATAGAGTGCAACCGACATATTAAATTTGACGCTATGTTAAAGCGCGCCGAAATACTGGGCTTTGACAAGATTGCAACCGGGCATTACGCCGTAGTAAAGCAGGACGAAAACGGCCGTTTTTTGCTTTGCAGAGCCGCCGATAAATCTAAAGACCAGACTTATGTGCTTTATTCCATGACGCAGGAGCAGCTATCGCGCACGCTTTTCCCGCTCGGCTCGCTTACAAAAAGCCAGGTTCGGGGGATTGCGGAAGAAAACGGCTTTGTCAACGCGAAAAAGCCCGACAGTCAGGATATCTGCTTTGTGCCCGACGGTGATTACGCCGCCTTTATCGAGCGCTTTACGGGTGAGAAATCAAAGCCGGGTAGTTTTGTGGACGGAAACGGAAACATTCTAGGCTGCCATAAGGGAATAATCCGCTATACCGTAGGACAGAGAAAGGGACTTGGAATAGCCCTCGGAAAGCCGGTTTTTGTTACCGAAAAAAATCCGCTTACAAACGAGGTGGTTTTGGGAGATGAGGAAGCGCTTTTCAGAAAAAAGGTGCTTGTAAATAATACTAACTTTATTCCGTTTGATACTTTAAAAAATGAAATGCGCGTTACCGCAAAGCTCCGCTACCGACATACCGAACAGCCGGCGGTGATTTACCCGGCGGAAAACGGCAATGTTATAATTGAGTTTGATAAGCCGCAGAGAGCGCCCAGCCCCGGTCAGGCGGCGGTGTTTTACGACGGCGACATAGTGGTCGGCGGAGGTACTATCATAAACTGAAAGGAAATGGTTGCTATGGATTTAAAAATAGAGAAAACAATGGAAAATTTACGGCTTAATAATATGAAGCCGTATTACGCGAATACTAAGGATGAGGTCTGTAAAATCGTAAAGGATATGCTTTTTAAAGGCGCGGTTATAACCGCCGGCGGCTCTATGTCGCTTAAGGAATCAGGTGTTTGGGAGATAATGGAATCTCCCGAATACAGATTTTACGACCGCACAAAGCCGGGAATTACAGACGAAGAACGTCTTGAAGCCTTCCGTATGGCGATAGGCTGCGATTTCTTTTTCTGCTCGACAAACGCCGTGACCGAAAACGGCGAGCTTATAAACGTCGACGGCAACGCAAACCGTATTTCTTCGATAGCCTTCGGACCTAAAAAGGTCGTTATGATAGTAGGCGTTAATAAAATCGTAAAGGATATTGACGAGGGCTTTCTGAGAGTTAAAAAAACCGCGGCTCCTAAAAACGGAGTAAGGCTTAAAACCGGAACGCCCTGCGAAAAAACGGGACGCTGTATCGCGCTCGAAAAAAATGACTGTCCGGACATTACCGACGGCTGCAGGTGTAAAGGCCGTATGTGCGCGGACTACCTTATTTCCGCGTTTCAGAGAGAGAAAGACCGCATTAACGTTATTTTCTGCGGCGAGAATCTCGGTTATTAATTATTTTTAAACGGCATATCTTTTTATAGAGGTAATAATATAAAGGGGTGTGCCGTTTTGAAAAAAATAATAGCTTTTATTCTGGTTTTTTGCTTTCTGTTCGGAATGAGGGTTTCGGCCAAGGGCTCGGTTACCGTGTCGAGCGAATGCGATATTTCGGATATCAACGTTCCGCTTGATAATACTCCGGTAAACGCCGCGATAGGACAGACGCTTGACATAAAGGCAAAATCCGTCGTGCTTATGGAGCCTAATACCGGAAAGGTGCTGTATGAGGCAAATTCCGACGAACAGTTAGCTCCCGCGTCGATAACAAAAATAATGTCTCTGCTCCTTGTGATGGAGGCTATTGACAGAGGGGATATCTCGCTTGAAACAGTAGTTACCGCAAGCGAGCACGCGTGCAGTATGGGAGGCTCCCAGATATGGCTGGAGCCGGGCGAGACCATGACGGTAAACGACCTTTTAAAGGCGGCGGTAATCGCTTCTGCAAACGATGCATGCGTTGCTCTTGGGGAGACTATCGCGGGCAGTGAGGAAGGCTTTGTCGCCATGATGAACGAGCGCGCGGAACAGCTCGGCATGACCAAAACCCATTTCGTAAACTGCACGGGTCTTGACGCCGAGGGGCATTTGACCTCCGCTTATGACGTGGCGGTAATGTCAAGCGAGCTTATAAAGCACGACCTTATTAAGGATTATTCAACTGTTTGGATGGACTCCTTGCGTGACGGCAAAAGCGAGCTTGTAAATACCAATAAGCTGGTTCGGTTTTACGAGGGAACAACAGGCCTTAAAACCGGCACTACCTCTAAGGCAAAATACTGCGTTGCCGCCACAGCCGAAAGGAACGGAATGGAGCTTGTCGCAGTCGTAATGGCGGGGGACACCACCAACGACCGCTTTAACGGTGCAAAAAAGCTGCTCGATTACGGCTTTGCAAACTACAATTTTTCGTCGATAGACGCGGGACTCAGTGAGGGTTTTACCCTTAACATCGCAAAGGGTACCCGGAAAAAAATCACGGTCAGGGCGGAAAACGCTTTAAATATTCTTCTTCCCAAAACCGCTTCGGGAAATATCGAGCGTAAAACCGTTTTTAAAGAGGATATTACGGCGCCCGTTAAAAAAGGCGAGGTTTTGGGTACGGTCACCGTAACTATGGGCGGCGAACAGTTAGGCGAGATTCCCATAGTCGCAGACGAGGACGTCGGAAAGCTTACGCTTTCGGTAACACTTAAGTGGATTTTAAAGGGATTGTTTAAATTATGAAAACTTTTAATGAATAACTGTATTAAGTCTTGAAAAAAGGACTGAGATATTGTAAAATAAAATATAGAAATAAAAAAAGAATCAGGGGTTTATAATGGCAATTAAGTTTAATTCTTCCTTTGCTTCGGATTTTATCCGGGAAAACGATCTAAAGGGTATCGAGGCGCAGGTCGCCGCGGCGCATGAGACCGTAAAAAATAAATCGGGTCTCGGAAATGATTTTTTGGGTTGGGTTGATCTTCCGATTGATTACGATAAAGAGGAATTTGCCCGAATTAAAGCGGCGGCGGCTAAAATCCGTCAGGATACCGATATTCTTATCGTTATAGGTATCGGCGGCTCTTACCTCGGCGCAAGAGCGGCTATAGAGTTCTTAAAGGGTCCGTATTACAACAGTCTGCGCGACGGCGCACCGGAAATTTACTTTGCCGGTAACAGCATAAGCGGCGCGTATCTTTCGGATATTATGGAGCTTTGCAAGGGCAAGAGGGTTTCGGTAAACATTATTTCAAAATCAGGCACTACAACCGAGCCGGCGGTTGCGTTCAGGGTGCTTCGCAAGTATCTTGAAGAGCAGTACGGCGAGGAAGAGGCGGCAAGCCGCATTTACTGCACGACCGACAAGGCGCGCGGAACGCTTAAAAAGTTAGCCGACGAAAAGGGCTATGAGTGCTTTGTAGTTCCCGACGATGTAGGCGGCAGATATTCGGTGTTGACCGCCGTCGGACTTCTTCCGATTGCCGCCGCCGGAGCTGATATCGACGCGCTGATGTCAGGCGCCGCAAAGGCGAGAGAGGAATACAGCGAGCCTGATATGTCGAAAAACGACTGCTACCGTTATGCGGCGCTCCGTAACGCATTTTACCGCAAGGGTAAGGCTGTCGAGCTGCTTGTAAGCTATGAGCCGCGCTTTACAATGATGGCAGAGTGGTTCAAACAGCTTTTCGGCGAGAGCGAGGGCAAGGACAACAAGGGTCTTTTCCCGGCGTCTGTCACTTTCTCAACCGACCTTCATTCAATGGGTCAGTTTATTCAGGACGGCAGCCGCGTAATGTTTGAAACGGTCGTCACCTTCGGCGAGAGCGATAAGGATATTACGATTGAGGCGGAGTCGGACAACGGCGACGGGCTTAACTTCCTTGCGGGAAAAACCATGTCGTATGTTAATTCAAAGGCTTTCGAGGGAACGGTGCTCGCGCATACCGACGGCGGAGTTCCTAATCTTGTTATAAACGTTGATAAGCCGGACGAGGAAAATTTAGGACGTCTTATTTATTTCTTTGAAAAAGCGTGCGCAATTTCGGGTTATCTGCTCGGTGTAAATCCGTTTGATCAACCGGGTGTTGAAAGCTACAAGAAAAACATGTTTGCGCTTTTAGGTAAGCCGGGCTATGAGGCTCAGAAAGCCGAGCTTGAAGCACGTCTTAATGGGTAAGTTCAGAAGAAACCGCTTTGGCGGTGAAATATAAAAGGAGTTGGTATAAAATGATTAAACTCATCATCGGAAAAAAAGGTTCGGGCAAAACTAAAAAATTGGTAGACATGGTAAACGCTGCTGCGGACACCAGTCTCGGCAATGTCGTCTGTATTGAAAAGGGCGACACCCTTACTTATTCCGTTACACATAAGGCGCGTCTTATCGATGCTGAAAGCTTTGGCATTTCGGGTTACGGTGAGTATTACGGCATGGTTGCAGGCATAAAGGCAGGAAATCACGATGTAACACATATTTTCGGTGACGCTACTCTTCGCATAGGCGAACGCGATTTTGATAAGCTTGCTGCGTTTTTAGAGAGAGTTTCCGAAATTTCGGACGTTGAATTTATCTTTACGGTATCTGCGGATAAAGAAGAGCTTCCGAAAAAGATTTTCGATCTTGCAGAGATTTGCTGATAGGCTGAATATTAAAAAAATATAATTAAAAGAGGTAAGATTGCGAGTGTCTTTCTTACCTCTTTTTTAGATGTCAGACGGCAGAACGGAGATGCTCATGAAAAAATGGTGGCTTAATAACAAAACCGTTATAGTAACGGGCGCGTCCGGCGGAATAGGCAGAGGAATTACAATAA
>JAEDNG010000190.1 GCA_016302625.1 Clostridiaceae bacterium | reverse complement strand
GATACCGGAAAGATAAAAAAGCTTAAATTTCTGCAAAACGAAAAACGGCTCGACCTTATAACCTTTATTGTGTTCTTTCTGCCCGGTACTCCTAAAGATTTACTTACCTATTTTGTGGGTGTTACCGACATTAAGCTTTCAAAATTCTTAGTCATAGCGTCGGTTGCGAGACTTCCGTCTGTCATAACCTCGACCGTCGGCGGCAGCGCGCTGGGCGTTCAGAAATATGAGCTGGCGGTTATTGTTTTCGGCGCGACATTGATAATAAGCCTTTTGGGACTGTTTATTTATAAAAAAATCTGCAAGCACAGGGCTCAAAAAAATAATAATTAAATTTTTGTAACCTATATTGACAAACGCTATTTCCCATGGTATCATACATCTGTACCATTTAAAATAGTACAGTTAGTACGATTAATACAGTAATAAAAAACAGGAGGCAGTTATGTTAGAAACAAAAGACCTTGTTAAGATTTACAAACCGAAAAAGGGAGTCCCTGTCACGGCTCTCGATAAGGTTTCCTTAAAATTTCCGGATAAGGGAATGGTTTTCCTGCTCGGTAAATCGGGAAGCGGTAAATCAACCCTTTTAAATGTACTCGGTGGACTTGATAATTACAACGGCGGCGAGATAATCATTAAGGGAGTTTCCTCAAAGAACTTTAAGCAGCAGCATTTCGATTCCTACAGGAACACCTATGTCGGCTTTATTTTTCAGGAATACAATGTGCTTGACGAGTTTTCGGTCGGCGCGAACATAGCCCTTGCAATAGAGCTTCAGAACCGCAAGGCGAGCGACGGGGAAATAAATGACATTTTAAAGCAGGTGGATTTAGAAGGCTTCGGAAACCGCAAGCCCAACGAGCTGTCGGGCGGACAAAAGCAGAGGGTCGCGATAGCGAGAGCGCTTGTTAAAAAGCCCCAAATAATTATGGCGGACGAACCGACCGGAGCGCTCGATTCGGTCACGGGACGTCAGGTTTTTGATACTCTTAAAAAGCTTTCCGAAACAAAGCTTGTAATTGTGGTTTCCCACGACCGTGAGTTTGCAGAGCAATATGCCGACCGCATTATCGAGCTGTCAGACGGCAGAGTTATCAGCGATGTGGAGCTTGATACCGCACCTGTCACCGAGGAAGAAACGGCGGCGCTCGATTTCCGCGATAATATCGTTGAAGTCCCCTGCGGTTATCATTTGACCGAGCAGGATAGGGAGGCGATAAACGCCTATATCGAAAAGCTTAAGGAGGGCTCGCTTGAAATCACGGTTTCAAGAAAGAATCAATCCTCAAAGAAATTTGTAAGTACCGATGTTTCAAAAATCAAGACAGAGGACGGCTCAACCTTTAAGCTTATAAAATCAAAGCTGCCCCTTAAAAATGCTTTTAAGATAGGTGCGAGCGGACTAAAGCACAAAAAGATAAGACTTGTATTTACAATTTTGCTTTCCTGCATTGCGTTCGGGCTTTTCGGACTGTCCGACACATTCGGGGCGTACAATCACATCAAGACCTGCACAAATTCTCTTGTTGACAGCGAGGTTAAATACCTTTCGGTCGCAAAGTCAAAAAAGATTGAAAATAACGGGAACCCATACTGGCGCGACTACGGCTACGGAATTTCGGAAAAGAATTTAAAAGAGGTTTCGGACGGGTCGGGCGTTAAGATGCACGGAGTATTTTCTCCGACAAACGCGGACCTTAGCTTTGACGCACAGATAAACCCCGAAGTCAAGCTTACCGAGACCGATTACAACATTTATTCGCGCGCATTCGGCGGCTTTGCGGAGATAAACGATTCGGTTATCAAGGATATGGGCTTTAAAGTTTTAGCGGGCGCTCTGCCCGACGGCACAAAGGACGAGATAGCCGTAAGCGAATATATTTTCGAGATATTTAAGAAAGCCCAGTATTTTGACGGCACGACCTTTAACAAGGCTAAGGACGGTACGCAGACCCCGGTATATCAAAAGATTACCTCCTATAATGACCTTATCGGTAAAACTTTAACACTCAACAATGTAAAATACACCGTTACCGCAATAATCGACACAGGCTTTGATATTAGCCGTTACGCTTCCCTTACCGAGAAAAAAACTCATCAGACTAAGGCTGAGCAGATGGTGGATTTTGTGCTTTATAACGAGTTCTCCTCTTCCTCGGCTTACAGCTATGCGGGTGTAATAATGGTGGGCAAGGAAAAAATTGAAAAGCTTATCTCCGAGCGCCCGCCGATGACCGAAATTACCGAGGGCTATTTAAGCTTTTACAGCAACACAGGCAAAGAAAACGAGGATTACGGCGTTGACTCGCAGTATTTAGCGTCCTTTGACGATGTAAAAGGCGAAAAGATAATCTGGATTGACGGCGAAAAAAAGAC
>JAEDNG010000189.1 GCA_016302625.1 Clostridiaceae bacterium | reverse complement strand
GTATCGACAAGGTCTGTAATGCAGGAAAAGCATTCGCATTTCATAACAACAGCGGCACGAAGCTTGGCATGATTGGAAAATCCTTTACGCCCTGTTTTTTCCTTTGTTTATGCGCCTTTCGGCGTTTTGCTCAGGGCTATAATAAATCTGAAAAAGGAAGTGATGAATTGAAACAAAAAGCTTTATGGCTCAAATGGATATTATGCTTAATACCGTTATGTGTAGCGGCGTTGATGTATTTTTTACTGCCGCTGTTTCCCGCATTTACCGAATATGTTATGTCACGTGGAATTTTCAGAATAATAGGTTTTCCGCTTCAATGGATAATGTCGGTATTACCCTTTTCTTTTACTGAATTGATTGTACTTTTATCTATACCGTCACTGCTTACGATTATAACTGTCTGGATAATAAAAATCGTTAAAAAGCAAAGCAAGGCTAAAGTATTTGAAAAAGGAGTGCGGTTCACAGCCTGGTGTGTTAATTTAGCCCTTTTAGTATTTATGGTAATGCACGGAGCGAATTATTACAGACTTCCCTTAAGCGAATTACTTTCCTTGCCTGACCGTGAGTATACGGCTGAGGATTTATATACCGTAACATGTGATATTGCCGACAAAGCCGCAAAAGCACGCGAAAGATTATCTGAAGACGAAAACGGTTGTGTTAAATTATCGTTGACCGAAACCGAAATATTAAAACTTGCAGACAATTGTTATGATAATATCAGTAAAGAATATTCTTTCTTAAAAACAGGTGTCCGGCGAGTTAAACCCGTGGCATTATCTCACCTGTGGTCTTACACAGGAACAACCGGTGTTTACTGTCCTTGGACTTCGGAGTCCAATGTTAATACCGATGTGCCTGAGTACAGCATACCGCATACTGCCGCACATGAAATAGCACATACTATGGGGTTAGCCAAAGAAAACGAATGTAACTTTATAGCATGGCTTGCCTGCAGCACAAGCGGAATGGCAGATTTTGAATATTCGGGATATTTATCGGCATATACATACTGCATTAACGCCCTTTACCGCGCAGACAAGGATTTATGGGAAAAGGCAAGAGCACACTGCAGCGACGGAATGATAAGAGATTTGAAAAACGAAAATGCTTATTGGGCCAAGTTTAAAGGCGAGGTTATGGAAGTATCGCAGAATTTTAACGATTCCTTTATTAAATCCAACCGTGACAAAAGCGGTATTTTAAGCTATAATTTGATGGTTGAATTATTACTGAGATATTATGATATTGATTTCATATAACAAACAACAATTTTTGCAAATGAGTTATGAAACTGAAAAAGTTATTATTGTTAAAGAACAGGGACAACATGTATAAATTGAAGTGTTAATTATTTTTTTCCTGCCGACTTCAAGCGTTTATCCGACTTTGCGGCAAGGTAGGTGCCTATGCTCTGGAAAAGCTGTACCAAAATCACAAGAAAAATCACCGCGAATGCCATTACAAGATATTTATACCTGTAATATCCGTAATTTATGGCGATTTTACCGAGTCCGCCGCCGCCGATTATGCCGCTCATAGCCGAATATCCCAAAATTGTGGTAATAGCTATGGTAGCGTTTGAAATAAGCGACGGTACGCTTTCGGGAAGCATTACCTTTGCTATAATCTGAAACGGCGTAGCGCCCATGCTCTGTGCGGTTTCAATGATATTGGGATTGATTTCTCTAAGACTCCCCTCGACAAGCCTTGCTATAAACGGAAACGCCGCTATAACCAGCGGAACAATCGACGCCGGAGTACCGACAACCGTCCCCATAATAAGACGGGTCAGCGGAAAAACCATAATCATCAAAATCAGAAACGGAACCGAGCGCAGAAGATTAATTATAATGTTAAGCGCGTGCAGAAGTCCCGCGGGAATTTTAAGAATTCTCCCCTTTTCTCCCGCAACCAGCAGAACGCCGAGCGGCAGTCCGATGATTATTGAAAAGAATGTAGATAAAACCGTGACGTAAAAGGTTTCCCAAACTGCCAGCGGGATTTCGGTTTTAAGTATGTCTATTGCGTCCAAAAATTCCTCGGACGCGAAATATGAGCTAAGCATTCGTATTCACCTCTTCCGCATAAATATCGGGTATTTTCCTAAGATAAGAAAGCGCGCCGTCAAGCGGCTCTCTACCTCCGGGAATACCAAGCAGCATGTTTCCGTATACCCGTCCGCCGATATTGCGGGTCGAAGCGGAAAGTATGCTTGCGGCAACATTAATTTCAATTGCCATTTGCGCTATAAGCGGAGTTTTTGCGGCAACCGCGCCGTTGAATACAACACGCACCACACCGCCGTCAAAAGCGTTAAGGGTATCCTCGTAGCCCTCCGGATATACAAGCCGTTTTGCCGCCGCGGACTTAGGCGCCGAGAATACCTCGCCGACAG
>JAEDNG010000188.1 GCA_016302625.1 Clostridiaceae bacterium | reverse complement strand
GATAAATTTTCCTCGGCTAATAACAAGCTTTCGACCCAGATGAAGGCGACAGGCGAGGTAATGAGCATAGGCAGAACGATAGAGGAAAGCCTTTTGAAGGCGGCGCGCTCCCTTGAAATAGGGGTCAACCACCTTTATATGAAGAAGTTTGACGATTTTTCCGAAGAAGAAATGCTTTCTTACATCGCCGACGGCACAGACGACCGCATCTACGCTATTGCCGAGCTTTTGCGTAGGGGCACCGATTTAGGGCTTATTTATGACGCGACCAAAATCGATATGCTTTTCCTCGAAAAGGTTAAAAATATCGTCAAGACGGAGCGAAAGCTCAAAGAAAACAAGGGCGATACCGAAGCCCTTTATGCGGCTAAAAAAATGGGCTTTTCCGATGACTTTATCGGCAAGCTTTGGGGCAAGAGCGGCGAGGAAATTTATAAAATCCGCTCTCTGCAAAACATTTTCCCCGTTTATAAAATGATTGACACCTGCGCCTCGGAGTTTGAAAGCTATATCCCCTATTTCTACTCAACCTACGAGGAGGAAAACGAGTCGGTAGTCTCGGACAAAAAGAAGATTATCGTTTTAGGCTCAGGTCCTATCAGAATAGGTCAGGGCGTGGAGTTCGACTATTCCACCGTTCACGCGGTTACCACAATTAAAAATTCGGGCTTTGAGGCGATTATTATTAACAACAACCCCGAAACCGTCTCGACCGATTACACCTGCTCGGATAAGCTGTATTTTGAGCCCCTCTGCACCGAGGATGTTATGAACATTATCCACCTTGAAAATCCTGTGGGAGTTATCGCGTCTTTGGGCGGTCAGACCGCTATAAACCTGTCGGACAGTCTTAACCGACGCGGGGTTAAGATAATCGGCACCGATTGCGACGCTATCGACCGCGCTGAAAACCGCGATTTGTTTGAAAAGGTGCTTAAAGAGCTTAATATTCCCCAGCCAAAGGGTCAGGCGGTAACCAAAATTGAGGACGGAGTTCGGGCGGCAAAGGAGATAGGCTACCCCGTACTTGTGCGCCCCTCCTTCGTATTAGGCGGTAGGGCAATGCAGATTGTCGCCGACGAGGAGCAGCTGCGCCGCTATCTTCGCACCGCGGTTGAAATCGACGAGGACAAGCCCGTGCTTGTTGACAAGTACATCTCGGGCAAGGAATTAGAGGTTGACGCCATCTGCGACGGAACCGACGTGTTTGTTCCGGGAATTATGGAGCTTGTAGAGCGCACGGGTATCCACAGCGGCGACTCGATAAGCGTTTACCCGACCTTTAGCATAAGCGAAAAGACCAAGGACACTATACTTGACTACACAAAGAAGCTAGGCTTAGGTATCGGCATTGTCGGTCTTTATAATATCCAGTTTATCGTGGATAAGGACGAAAATGTGTATATAATCGAGGTAAATCCCCGCTCCTCCCGCACCGTGCCGTTCCTTTCAAAGGCGACGGGCTACAGCCTTGCGGATATTGCAACACTTGTTATTTTAGGAAAATCACTTAAAGAGCAGGGCTTTGATAAGATTTATCCCGAGGAGAAAAAGCGTTGGTATGTTAAGGTTCCCGCCTTCTCGTTCTCAAAGCTCCGCGGACTTGACGCGTACCTCTCGCCCGAAATGAAATCCACAGGCGAGGCGATAGGCTATGACGATAAGCTGACAAGAGCGCTTTACAAGGCACTAAAGGCAAGCGGAATGAGCGTTATGAACTACGGCACTGTTTTAGTCACGGTTGCCGATAAGGATAAGGAGGAGGCACTCCCCTTAATCCGCCGTTTCTACAATATGGGCTTTAATATTCAGGCGACCGAGGGCACGGCGAAATTCCTAAAAGCTAACGGTATCCGCACCCATGCCCTTAAAAAGATTAGTGACGGCAGTAAGGAAATTCCGAACGCCATAAGGCAGGGATATGTGACCTATGTTATCAATACAAGGGATATGAATTCCTCGGGCGTGCTGTCCGACGGTCACGAGATTCGCCGCTGTGCGGTTGAGAACAACGTCACAATGTTCACTTCACTCGATACCGTTAAGGTACTGCTTGACGTGCTTGAGGAGACCACCCTCGGAATATCGACCATTGACGCGTAAGGTGAATGTATGAAACAGGAAATTTTTGAAATTTTATCAAACAACGAAATCGCCCCTGCGGTTTATAAAATAATTTTAAGGGGCGATACCTCGCCTATAACCGCGACAGGACAGTTTGTGAATATTAAATTAGACGGCTTTTATCTGCGCCGACCTATTTCCATATGCGATTTTGATAAAGAAACCCTTACCCTTATTTATAAGGTGGTAGGCGGGGGAACGGAAGCTTTAAGCAAAATGCAAAAGGGTGAAAGCTTAGACCTGCTTTTGTCCTTAGGCAATGGGTTTGATACTTCTAAAAGCGG
>JAEDNG010000187.1 GCA_016302625.1 Clostridiaceae bacterium | reverse complement strand
GAGCTTGTGGGCGAGAATATAGCCGAGCAGACAGAACAGATTATGAAAAATCTTTCAGCCGTTTTAGAAAAGGCGGGAACAAGCTTTGACAATGTTGTAAAAACCACCTGTTTTTTAGCTGATATTGCCGATTTTGCGGTTTTCAACGAGATTTACGGCAAGTATATAACCTCCGCCCCCGCGCGCAGCTGCGTGGCGGTAAAATCCCTACCCAAAGGCGCTCTTGCGGAGGTTGAAGTAATAGCAAAAGCTGAATAAACGGGAGGTTATTAAATGCATAACACACAGAAATACACTCGCCAGTTTTTCCCGGTAAAAAATCCGACGAGGAAATGGGCGGAGAAAATATATATAGAAAAGGCGCCGACCTGGTGCTCGGTTGACCTTAGAGACGGCAACCAGTCGCTTATTATTCCTATGAGCCTCCAAGAAAAGCTTGAATTTTTTAAGCTTTTGGTTAAGGTTGGCTTTAAGGAAATAGAAGTAGGTTTCCCTGCCGCGAGCGAGACCGAGTACACCTTTTTGCGTACTTTAATTGATAACAATATGATTCCCGACGATGTTACCGTTCAGGTATTAACACAAAGCCGCGAGCATATTATCCGCAAAACCTTCGAGGCTTTAAAGGGCTGTAAAAACGCCGTTGTGCATCTTTACAATTCCACTTCTTTAGCCCAGCGTGAGCAGGTTTTCAGAAAATCCAAGGAAGAGATTAAGAAAATCGCGACTGACGGAGCGGAGCTTTTTAATAAAATCGCCGACGAAACGGGAGCTAACTTCCGCTATGAATATTCCCCCGAATCCTTTACGGGAACAGAACCGGAGTATGCTTTGGAGGTCTGCAATGCGGTTCTTGACGTATGGAAACCCACACCCGACCGCAAGGCTATTATAAATCTGCCTGTAACCGTGGAGCTTTCCTCGCCCCATGTTTACGCAGACCAGGTCGAGTATATCTGCGACAATCTTAAATACCGCAATGCAGTTGAGGTTTCTCTCCACCCGCATAATGACCGAGGCTGTGCCGTGGCGGACTGCGAATTAGGACTGCTTGCTGGAGCGGACAGAATTGAAGGCACCCTCTTCGGCAACGGCGAGCGCACAGGCAACGCCGATATTGTAACCCTTGCGCTTAATATGTATTCTCAGGGGGTTGACCCGCAGCTTAATTTTTCAAATATGCCGGAAATCGCCGAGCTTTACGAAAGGGTTACCCGTATGCATGTATACGACCGTCAGCCATATGCCGGCAAGCTGGTATTTGCCGCTTTCTCAGGCTCTCATCAGGACGCTATCGCAAAGGGTATGAAGTGGCGCGAAGAGAAGAACTGCGAGACTTGGACGGTTCCGTATCTTCCTATCGACCCGCGCGATGTGGGCAGAGAGTATGAGACAGATGTTATCCGCATAAACTCCCAGTCGGGCAAGGGCGGTATAGGCTATCTGCTTGAGCATAACTTCGGCTATGTTCTGCCGGCAGGTATGCGCGAGGAGGTCGGCTACACCGTAAAGAGCGTTTCCGACCATGCCCATGCAGAGCTGTCTCCTAAAGAGGTGCTCGATGTGTTCACCGAAAATTATGTTAATATCAACAACCGTATTAAGCTTGTGGATTATCACTTTGTCCGCACACCCGAGATTAACGTTACCTTAACTGTTGAAATCGACGGCGAAAAAAAGGAACTAAAAGCTACCGGCAACGGCCGCCTTGACGCGGTAAGCAACGCGGTAAAAAAACAATTAGGTATCGAGTTTTCAGAGCTTACATATGAGGAGCACGCTCTTACAAAAGGCTCGTCGGCTCAGGCTATAACCTATGTTAGTGTTACTTTGCCAAACGGCAAAAAGGTTTGGGGAGCGGGTATTCACGACGATATTATCGCTTCATCTATTAACGCGCTGTTCTCGGCAATTAACCGCGGCTTTACGGGAGGAAAATAAGCTATGGGAATGACTTTAACTCAAAAGATTTTAGCCGCCCACGCGGGACTCCAATGCGTTACTGCGGGACAGCTTATAAGCGCAAAGCTCGATATTGTTTTAGGCAACGACATCACCACCCCGGTTGCTGTAAATGAGTTTAATAAGGCGGGCTTCCAACAGGTTTTCGATAAGGACAGAATCGCGATAGTTCTCGACCATTTTGTGCCGAATAAGGATATTAAGGCGGCAGAACAGTCCAAAACCTGCCGAGAATTTGCCTGCGGACACTGCGTAAGTCATTTTTATGACGTCGGCAAAATGGGAATTGAACACGCCCTTTTGCCCGAACAGGGTGTTGTCACCGCGGGCGACTGTATAATCGGCGCGGACAGCCACACCTGCACCTACGGCGCTTTGGGCGCGTTTTCAACCGGCGTAGGCTCTACGGATATGGCGGCGGGAATGGCGACAGGTACGGCTTGGTTTA
>JAEDNG010000013.1 GCA_016302625.1 Clostridiaceae bacterium | reverse complement strand
CGGAGCCTGAAACCGCCACGATTTTAGGCGGAAAAACCGGCTTTGTAAACGAATCGGGTTATTGCATAGCAACCTACGGCAGCAATAATACAACCGGAAACGAGTATATTGTCGTTACCTTAAAAAACTCCTCACGCTGGCCGGCAATTCACGGTCAGATTGATTTATACAAGCAATTCGCCGAATAATTTACAAAAACCGCTCTTCCCTCTTTGAATGACTTCATATACATTTGACAGAATAATTACAGTATAATAAGATTTAGGCATTATAATATTGGAGGCAGCTTATGAAAAACAATTTTTTAAGAGGATTTTTAAAATTCGTAATATGCGCCGTCGTGATTTTTATCGCGTACTGGTTTGCTTTGCCGGCGTTGAATATACGAAGCAGCGAGATGTGGGGTTTTTTAATCTTCTGTATCGTTTTCTGCGTTGTGATAAACGCCTTTTCTCAAATAGCGGGACTTTTTAAAGATTATAACTCGGGTATCAAAAGAATAAGATTTCCCGAGGAACGCCGTGAAGCGCTCAGAAAAACCGGAAAGCCTTTTAAATTCGCCATCGGCGCGGTAATCTGCATGGCGGCTTTCAGCATTATCGCAAGCGTTATCGGCGCTGAATTTTTCAACGCCTCGCGCTATGTTAAACTTATCACGCCGGAGGACGGCGATTTTACCGCTGATGTTGCGGAAATAAACCGCACACAGATTCCTGTGGTCGACCGCGATACCGCTTCACGGCTGGGGCAAAGAAAGCTCGGTGAAATCTCCGACCTTGTTTCCCAGTTCGTAATTGAGGAGGATTATACTCAGATAAATTACAAGGGCAAGCCGGTGCGGGTGACCCCGCTTGCATACGGAGATATTATAAAGTGGTTCAACAATAACAGCGAGGGTATTCCCGCATATATCACGGTGGATATGACAACACAGGAAACCTCGCTTGTGCGGCTTGATAAGGGTATTAAATATTCTCAGAGTGAGTACTTTATGCGCAATCTTTACCGCTATCTGAGATTTAAATATCCGACAAAGATTTTTGATAACATTTCCTTTGAAATCAACGAGGACGGCACACCCTATTGGGTTGCCTCCTGCGTAAAATTCAGAATAGGAATATGGAGCGGTCGCGATATCGGCGGCGCGGTGCTCTTAAACGCGGTGACAGGGGATAGCAAATACTATGACCTTGAAGAAATACCTTCATGGGTTGACCAGGTTTACAGTGCCGATATGATTATGGAACAGCTTATTTATAACGGCAAGTACCGTTCGGGCTTTTTTAATTCCATATTCGGTCAAAAGGGCGTTTTGCAGCCGACCGACGGTTATAATTATCTTGCGATAAACGACGACGTTTATCTTTATACCGGAATAACCTCGGTGACAAGCGACGAGTCAAACGTCGGTTTTGTGCTTACTAATCTCAGAACTAAGGAAACGAAATATTACGCAATTCCGGGCGCGGAGGAATATTCGGCAATGGATTCCGCCCAGGGTCAGGTTCAGCACTTGAAATATTCAGCGACCTTCCCTCTGCTTCTCAATATTTCCGACAGACCAACCTACTTTATGTCGCTCAAAGACGGTGCGGGGCTTGTCAAGATGTACGCTTTTGTCGACGTAAGCCAGTATCAGATTGTAGGCACCGGCAATACGGTCGAAGAAGCAAGAACCGATTATATAAACAAGCTTAAAAACGAAAATCTCGAAATCGAGGATGCGGCTTCTTCGACCGTTTCGGGAGTTATCGAAAGCGTAGCGTCCGCGGTAGTATCGGGGAACACAAATTATTATATAAAGCTTCAAGACAATGATAAGATTTATACCGTTCCGATTACTCTGTCCGACAGGTTGCCCTTTGCAAAATCGGGCGACAGTGTGGAGATGACGGTAAACGCTGCCGAGGATAAGATTTCGGTTACAAAAATCTCATTCAAGTAAACAACAGCGCCAAAGCCTGAGCTTTGGCGCTGTTAGTTTTAAAGCTTCCTGCATTCAAGATAAAAGCGTTTGTCGTCCGAGTGACCCATTGAAAAGGTTTTGCGCGGAAGTGAGCCGTCCTGCCTTACCGCGTCGAACAGCTCGGACTTTTTCATTCCGTCGAATATAAAGCCAAGAGTGTTGTGAACCCTTGCCAGCGTCCTTACCGCATTAATGCCGTGAATGTAATCGATTTTAACTTTTGGGTTTTCCTTTAAGTACTTATCAAGATAATTTTGGAGTGTTCCGACCGCGAGCTTTGCTGTGGGTTTTACCGAAATTTCACGCTCACTTTCGCCGAAAACGCAGGTGAATTTCTGCGCGTCTTCTCCAAAGTATTCTCCGCCCAAAGCAGAAACAAAACCGTCTATAACCTTTTTGGGCTCAACCCCGAAAAGTACGCGGTATATAGGCTCAAATTCGAGCGACTCGTCGTGAATATTTACAATTTCCACAAGCGCGTAACGCGAGCCTTCGGTTTTATTAAGCCTGTAACATTCCTTTGCCGCCGCCAGAGAATGATTGCCGTCTCCCACAGCGAAAAGCAGCTTATCGTCGCTCTTTTCAATAAGCTTATAAAGATTTTTCTGTACCTCGGCGGCGGTTTCGCCGTCAAGCGCCATACCTCGGATATGACCGCCGTTTAACATTAAATCAAAATCGTAAAGCAAAGAAAATCTATCCGTCTTTGCGGCTAACGGCTCGATAACCGTTTTTTCGGGGTCGTCGGTTAAAAGCATGACGTGCGGTGCTTCCAAAAGCGCGTCCTTCCTTATTTCAACGCGAACGGGTATTCGCGCGGCAACCGTTTCCTCGGTCGCTCTTATAAGGGTATCGCTCTGCTTTTCATAGCTGTAATTTTTAAGGTCAATAAGCCCGACTATCCCTCTGCGCACCTTTCCGCCCGTCACCGTGCGTTCGGTGTAAACTAAGGTGTTTTTATACTCTTTGAACACTCCGCTTTCAAGATAGCGCTTCATATTCGCATTTATCTCGGCAATTCTTTCGCTGTTGTCATCGGACAGATACGCCTCCGGAAAGACGATATTAAGCGCCGACGGAGAATTTCCGACATATTCCCGCGCTTTTTCCCAGTATCGAGGCTCTGAAGTATACTGGTCGCAGGCTATAACCGCCCATTTTTCCGGTTCGGTTTTGGGCAGAAGTATATCCGCCGGCATAAACAGGTTATTTTCCGAGGATTTTAAGGTAGTCTTCATACGCCTTTTCCCATTCTTCGTTGTTCTGCGGAGTGTATCTCTTAAGCTCGGTCGAGTCTGACACGGTCTGCCTTATGCCGGAAAAATCCTTAATTTCACCGAGTGCCTCGTAGCAAACCGCGATATTTCCCATAACCGTTGCCTCCGACGGTCCGGCAAGAACCTCCACGTTGCAGGCGTCCGACGCCATCTGACACAGCAGCTTATCCTTTATTCCGCCGCCCAAAACATTTATACGGCGGTATTCCCTATCACTTATTTTGCCGAGCATGTTAAAGGTGTATTTATATTTCATGGCAAGGCTCTGATAAATACAGCGCATTATTTCGGAACGGTTTTTCGGAACATACTGACCGGTTCTCTCGCAGTATTCCACAACGCGCCGAGGCAAATTACCCGCGGTTTCAAAGGCAGGATTGTCAACATCTATAAAGCACTTGAAGGGTTCTGCTGAAAGCGCCTCCTTTTCAAGCACATCAAAGCCGACATCGTCGCCCTCGCGCTTCCACTGACGGCGGGATTCCTGAATAAGCCAAAGACCCATTATATTTTTAAGGAAACGAATTGTGTCCTTATATCCGCCCTCATTGGAGAAGTTGAGCTCGGCCGCCTGATTAGTTAAAATCGGGGTTTTGGACTCTATTCCGAAAAGGCTCCAGGTGCCGCAGCTTATGTATACAAAATCGTCTGTAAGGCTCGGCGTTGCGACAACCGCCGACGCGGTGTCGTGCTCGTTGACCGCGATAACCGGAACCTTTTTGCAGCCCAATTCCTCACAGATTTCGTCGGACAGCATACCGTAAGTCTCCCCCGCCTTGACAACAGATGGGAAAATGCTTTCGGGAAGTCCGAGTTTTTTAATGAGCTCAAAATCCCAGTCCTTTTTATACGGGTCAAAGAGGTTGGTAGTAGATGCAATGCTCGCCTCTGCCTTAACCTCGCCTGTCAGCATATATGCGAACAAATCGGGTATAAGCAGCATCTTTTCGGCGTTTTCAAGCTGTTCCGGCTCATGGTTTTTAAGATATATAAGCTGATACAGCGTGTTAAAACGCATGTACTGTGTGCCTGTGCGCCCATAAAGCTCCTCTGTTGAGATAATATCCGCGATTTCCTCGGCTATTCCTTCGGTTCTGGTGTCGCGGTAATGCACGGGATTGCTTATAAGCTTGCCGCGCTTATCAATAAGCCCGAAATCAACGCCCCATGTGTCAATTCCGATAGCGTCAAAGCCGCCCTCGTTTACCGCCTTTGTTATACCGGTTTTAATTTCAAAAAACAGTCTTAAAATATCCCAGTACATTGTGCCGCCGACAATAACGGTATCGTTGCTGAAGCGGTGAATTTCCCGCATTTCTATTTTTCCGTCTTTAAGCTCAGCCAACATCGCTCTTCCGCTGGACGCGCCGAAATCAAAAGATAAAACCCTTTTCATAAGCTTTCCTCCGTTTTTATAATACTGTTATTATAACAAATTGCTTTACAAAAATCTATATCTTTTATTAACATAAATTATGTCTTAAATTATATTGTAAAATCCAATTAAAACTTATATAATAAAATAAAAAAGGAAAATTATATGGAACAGGATTTATGGCGGTATTTAAAAACCGTCCGCAAGCCTATTGTGCTTTACGGCATGGGCAACGGCGCGGATAAAATAATAAAGGTACTTAAAGACTTCGGAATTGAAATTTCGGGTGTTTTCGCAACCGACGGCTTTGTAAGGGATAAATACTTTCACGGCTTTAAGCTGTCGTCTTATTCCGAGCTTAAAGAAAAATTCGGTGAAATGACGGTGCTTTTATCCTTTGGGAGCGGAAGAGAAGAGGTTTTAAGCAATATCCGTCGTATTTCCGCTGAACAGGAGCTTTACGCTCCGGACGTTCCTGTATACGGCGGCACACTTTTTACATCAGAATACGCGAATGCGAACAAAGAGGCACTCTCAAATGTTTATAACCGACTTTACGACGACAAATCAAAAGAAACCTTTGAAAATATAATACGCTATAAATTAAGCGGAAAGCTCGATTCCCTTTATGAGTGCGAGATACGCGAGGACGAGCCGTACGGTTCTTTTTTAAAGCTCAGCGATAACGAAAGCTACCTTGACCTCGGCGCCTATACCGGCGACACAGTTGCGGATTTTGTCCGTCGTGTAAAGACTTATAAAAGCATTACCGCCGTAGAACCGGATAAAAAAAGCTTTAAAAAGCTACTCTCAAACACCGCAGAATTAAACAGCTTTAAGGCTGTTAACGCCTGCGTTTCGGATTACATCGGAATGTCCGAGTTCGCCATGCGCGGAGGGAGAAATTCAAGTGTCGGCGACGGCGAACAGATACCCGCCGTAACAGTCGATGAAATCGCAAAGGACGGCGTTTCCTTTATAAAAGCCGACGTCGAGGGAGAAGAAATAAAGGCAATCAAAGGCGCCGAAAACACTATTTTAAAACACAGACCGAAAATGCAGCTTGCCTGTTACCACAAAACGGAGGACTTAATCGCTATACCCCACGCAATATGCGGCATCAGAAAGGATTACAGACTTTATATCCGCCATTTCCCCTGCGTTCCCGCATGGGATACAAATTACTTTTTCATATAATAAAACACGGCTTAAGCATTAAACCTTGAATGCAAAGCCGTGTTTCTTTTACTGTATAAGCGAGCCGGTCGATAAGCCGAGTTCTGTCGTGGACGGTTATCTATCTCGACGCGGGATTGCTCCCTGCGCTCAAGCCGCTTTTCGTAACACGCCGGGCAGGCGTATAGTTACAGTCAGCGTTGCTCCGAATAGGGTTTACAGGGTCTTGACGTTCCCGTAAGACCGGTGAGCTCTTACCTCGCCTTTCCACCCTTACCGCAAACGGGCGGCGTAAAACGCGCTCTTCGGCAAACCCGAAGCCTTTTGCGGCGGTATATCTCTGTTGCACTTTCCCTAAGGTCACCCTCGGCGGCCGTTAGCCGCTATTCTGCCCTGCGGGGCTCGGACTTTCCTCAGATATTTCTATCCGCAACCGTCTGACCGGCTCGGCACTATTTTAACACATTTCGCTTTGTGTGTCAAAACTAATTTTCAGGAATAATATATAGTGTTTGGAGGGTGATTTATGGAAAACTTTAAATTAAAATATTTTTTAGGCGCAAATTCCTGCGAGGGCTTTTATTCCGTATTTGATAAATGCTATCTGCCCGACGGCGAGTGGAGGGTATTTATAATTAAAGGCGGTCCGGGAACCGGAAAATCCTCTTTTATGAAATATTTTGCGGCAAAAGCGGCGGATAAGGAAATTAAAACGCTGCTCTGCCCGTGCAGCTCCGACCCCGACTCACTTGACGCGGTTATACTGCCGGAAAAAAAGGTTGTTATCATGGACGGCACCGCGCCGCACACAGTTGATCCGTCATACCCGGGAGCCTGCGAAAAAATACTTAATTTCAGCGAGTTGTGGAACGATGCCGCTTTTGATGCTGACAAAAAGGAGATAATCGAAACCACGCTTTTAAACAAGGCGCTTCATAAAACCGCGTCCCGCTACATGCAGGCGGCAGGTCAGCTGATAACCGATAACTATAAAACCGCTCTCGCCTGCACCGACAGGGAAAAGACGCTGAACTTTGCGCAGAGGCTCTGCCGAAAGCTGATACCCGCAAAATCGGACGCCCGCCCCGGTACTGAATGGGTTCGCTTTATCGGCGGTATAACTCCGCGCGGCGTTGTAGCATTTTCCGGAACTGTTACCGCTTCAGCGGACAGAACGGTTATAATTAACGACGATTACGGCAGTGCGTCTAATATCATAATCGATTATGTACGTGAATACGCGCTTAAAAACGGATACGGAATAATAACTCTCAAAAATCCGTTTTTGCCCTCGCTGTTTTGCGACCACATAATTATACCCGAATTAAATCTCGCCTTTGCGACCGAAAACTGCTACACGCACTTTCACTCTGACGCAAGACGGATTCACGCAAGGCGGTTTGTTTCTCAAAAGCAGCTTCATTTAAGCCGCGAGCGCATAAAATTCAATAAAAAAGCGACAAAAGAGTTGTTCCTTTCAGCCGCCGAAACCCTTTCCCGCGCAAAGGCGGTGCATGATAAGCTTGAAGGCTATTATATAAAAGCGATGGATTTTGAACGCCTTACCGCTTTCGCCGAGAAATTCACAAAAGATATTTTGGATTAACTTAAATGCGGCACGGTACTGTATATCAGACCGTGCCGCATTGACTTTTTATTATTTAATGCCCGAAAAGTGTATTAAAGGTTTCCTGCAAATATGCAGAGGCGGAAATTCCGTCCTTTGCGGGTACATAGAAAATACAGTAGCAAAGCACCGCCAAAACAACCAGCAGAATTATCGAGACGATAAGTATCGGTAGATTACCTGAAAATCCCGCCCTCGGCTTTCCGGGCAAATATTCATCGCTATGATAATATTTCCCCTCGTCGGTGTTTTTCGCATACTGCTCGTTATAATAATCGACACGTCCTTTTTTAAGCTTTTGCGGCTCAACATAAAGATCGGCGTCGTTATCTTCAGCAGAATGATCCTCTGCCGCTGCGCGATAATCGTCGGTTTCGAAAATCATTCCGCCCGAGAGAGCAACGCCGTCGTCCGCCGCCGCATTTATATCGGTCGTTTTTCCGGTTTGCTCAGTTGGGGACTCTGAATTTTCGGCGTTCTCCTCCGCCGTTTCAGGCGCGCTTTCGCTGAATATTTCGGTTTCCTCACTGTCCGAAACCGTTTCTTCCTCAGATATTTCCTCTGTCTGCTCATCGGAAACAGAATCAGGCTGAGAAGAGGACATTATATCTATATCCTCCATATTCTCGGACACCGGCGGAATTTCCACAGGTACGGGAATTTCCGCTTGAGATACGGGTTTTGCTGAGGACAAATCAGCCTTTGACTTTAAGTCGAGCGCGCAAAGCTCCTCAATATATGGGTGAATGAGCGTATTCATAATGGATTTGCGGACGGTTTTATTGTCCGACAGTAAAATCATCGACTGCGGACCGCTTTCTATAATACATCCGCCGAAATATCCGTCTGACGTAACAAGCGGAGTTGCCCCGCTTATAACCGAAATCTTATCGTCGCCCGAAATTCCGTAAAGCTTATTATTAACCTCTGAAAGGGTTTTGCCGATAGCATTTGAAACGATATTTATAATTCCGTCGTCGCCGAAAAGATTGCCGGCGATAATTATAACCTTACTGCGCGAAACTGCTCTGGCAAGACTGTGAACAAGACTTTTCTTATCGGGAGATTTGTCTGTAAGCAGTCTCATTCGGCAGCAGCCGCAAAGATTAAACTCCATCTCAAAATCGGTATTGGATTTGTAATAGATAATGTCCACCTTTATGTTTTGAAACATATGCACATCCCCTTTTTATTATCAGTCAAACGGATAATCAATTTTGCGGTCATCATACCAACGCTTCGGATATCTCGGCGACGGATTGGCGGAAGCGCTCGAAGTATCAACCGCGGTATCCTCACCCTCGCGTGTTTCACGCGCCATTACGATAAACCTTGCGTCGTCAAAATCATATGTACAGGTCACAAGGGTTATTATATTGTCATCAATATTAACGTCTACCCCCGTGTTTATCAAGCTTCTCTCAAACGCCTCGGCTGTCCATGAATTGAAATCGTCCTCGTTTATAAAGCTTTGACGGGAAATATTATAAATATACCCGTTATCGTCGGATTTAGAGGCGTTAAGAACAAAAGCGGCGTAAATTTTATATGTACTCGTCTTATAAAGAGTCGAAAATTCGATTGTCGGGTGTTCTTTATAAAAGCTCAGAGATTTATACTTGGTCAGATTGGCAAACATAGAGCCGTTTTTCATATGATGACCGTATACTATAAGGTTTTTATCGGTATTTTCCTCGGTTATAGTGTTATTGCAGTCGAAAAACAACGCTCCGTATACGCTTTTTTGCTTTTTTTGATTATGGGTAAGGTAAAATTCGTTGTTAGTCGTCTGATAAATAGGATTATCTACCTTTGTACCGGATATTGTTATCCAACCCTTGAAATCACCGTTTTCTTGAAGCATCAGCTCGTTTACCGAAGGTGAAGGTGCGGGATCGCCGCTTTCGGTAGTGGCGGAGCTTGCCGAATGCCAGACAGTTCGTCCCTCGTCAATTATGTTGTCCTGCTTCTTTGCGGAAAGAAAATAGTTTGTCAGATAGCCCGCCGATACAATAAGCGTAATAAGTGAAACCAGAAAAAACACTTTAATAATAATTTGTTTTAAATTATCCCGTTTGTTCGGAATATACGATAAATACAGCTTATAAAAGAAGTCCTTTACAGTTTGCTTTTCTCTTGCGTGATTCATTTCAATTCTTCCTTAATTATTTTGACTGTCAGCCTTAAAAGCTCCAAAACCGCCGATTCTCTCACATAATTCCGGCCAAGCGGGTCGATGTTAAGCTCTTTTACATATATTTTGCTTTCGGTTGCCGCCGCAATGTATACAAGTCCCGGCTCATGCCCCTCAGACCCGTCGGGGCCCGCCACACCCGTAACCGATAAGCCTATATCGGCACAGGCTTTTTTTCGGACGTTATCCGCCATTTGCCGCGCTGTTTTATCGCTTACCGCTCCCAAAGTATCAAGCGTTTTGCTGTCAACACCGAGTATCTCATGCTTAATACGGCAGGAGTAGGAAGTAATTCCAAGCTCGAAAACAGATGAAGAACCCGGCACCGCCGTTAAATACGCGGAAAGCAGTCCGCCGGTGCAGGATTCCGCCGTGGCGGCGGTCAGCTTTTTTTCCTTAAGTAAGCGCACAACCTCGTTTGCCAGCTCGTAAATTGTGTTATTCATAAGACTCACCCTGCAAAATCCGCTTTATTCAATATATGAATATGCCGTTTCGGCAACCGCTTTATTGACAAGCGCGTCAACCGAAAGCCTTTTTTCCGCTTCGGCACAAGCTTCAAGTGTGGGTCTTGTTTTCGGGTGCTTGGGCGTAAATACCGTACAGCAATCCTCAAAGGGAAGAATGGAGGTTTCAAAGGTATCAATTTTCCTTGAAATTTTAATAATTTCCTCCTTGTCCATTCCGATAAGCGGGCGCAGAACCGGCATGCTTACAACCGAATCGGTTGTGACAAGCGCGGGCAGGGTCTGACTTGCGACCTGACCGAGGCTTTCTCCCGTAATAAGCGCAAGACTGCCCGATTGCCTTGCCAGTCTTTCTGAAATTCGCATCATCATTCGCCGCATAATAAGGGTGAAATAATCCTCCGGACAGTTTTTGCCTATCTCGTCCTGAATCTCGGTAAAGGGTACCACGGCTAAATTAATAGTTCCGCTGTAAGCCGCAACCTTTTTAAGCAGGGTGCGGACCTTAAGCTCGGCGCGCGGACTTGTGTAGGGCGGGCTTGCAAAATGAATTGCGTTAAGCCTTAGCCCTCTTTTTGCCATTGTCCACGCGGCAACCGGACTGTCAATTCCTCCGGAAATCAGTATCGATGCAGTTCCCGCGGTGCCAACGGGCAGTCCGCCGGCTCCCTTTATTTGCTCGGCTCTTACATATGCCGCATAATCCCGTATTTCAACATACACCGTAAGCTCCGGATTATGCACGTCAACCTTTAAATGCGGATAAGCGTCAAGCAGGGCGCCGCCCACCTCACGGCAGATTTCGGGCGAGGTCAGGGGGAAGCGTTTGTCCGCACGTTTTGCCTCGACTTTAAAGGTATTTATATTTTCCGCCACTGTTTTAAGATATTCAACCGAGCGCGAAAGTATGTCCTCAATTGATTTTTCGCATACGCACGCGCGGCTAAAGCCAGCTATTCCGAATATACGGCTTACCCTTTCGAGAGCTTCCTCAAAATCAAAATTCTCCGATTTCGGCTCAATATATATCGTTGACTGGGATTTGCGTATTTCAATTTCGCCAAGCTCGCGCAGTCGCCGTTTAATGTTTTTAATAAGTATGTCCTCAAAATTACAGCGGTTAAGCCCTTTAAGCGCCAGCTCTCCGTTTTTAATCAGAATTATCTCTTTCATCAGTTTGCCTTTCTGAGCTGCTTTTCAGCACAGCATAGCGCGTCGTAAAGCAGTTCAATATCTTCTTTTGTGTTATATCTGCAAAAGCTTAATCTAAGCGCGCTGTCGGCGCGTCTTTTGTCAAGCCCCATTTCATTTAAAACATAGCTTCCGTGTCCTTTCGCGCAGGCGCTTCCGCTTGAAACAAATATATTTCTGCTTTCAAGAAAATGTAAAAGCGTTTCCGAGCGGTATCCGGGCAGTGAAATATTAAGTATATACGGCAGAGCGCCGTCGGGCGAGTTGATAACTATATCGGGATTATTAGAGAAAAGCTCTTTTGCAAAGGTTATAAGCTCCTCCTGCTTTTTAAGCTGATTTTCAAGCGGAGGTAACTCCTCAACCGCTCCCATAAGTCCCATAATAAGCGGCAGAGGCTCTGTGCCCGAACGAAGTCCTCTTTCCTGACCGCCGCCGGTTATAAAGGGCGATATATGCACGTTTTTTTTGCAGTAAAGAAAGCCTATACCCTTAGGTCCGTGAATTTTATGGCCGCTGGCTGTAAGCAAATCAACACTCAAGGTTTTTACATTAATCGGTAGCTTGCCGTAGCCCTGCACCGCGTCGCAGTGAAAAAGCGCCGAGGGAACAGTGCGCTTAACCATACCCGCCGCCTCTTTTACCGGCTGAACCGCGCCTGTTTCGTTGTTAACAAGCATCATGCTGACAAGCACCGTGTTTTGGGTTAAAGCATTTTCAAGACTGCTTAAAGGTATTATTCCGTCGCTGTCCGGTTTTAAACGTATAACCTCAAGTCCTTCTGTTTCGAGCCGTTTCGCGGTTTCCAAAACCGACGGATGCTCGATAGCGGTAACGATTACCCTGCCGCCGCGCCTTTTTGCTTTAAGCGCCGACAAAAGCGCCGTGTTGTTAGCTTCGGTTCCGCTGCCTGTGAAGATTATCTCGTCCGCTTTGGCGTTTATCGACCGTGCAACGGTTTCTCTCGCGTCACTGAGCGCTATTTCCGCCTCCATACCGAGTCTGTGCAAGGACGAGGGATTTCCCCAGCTTTCGGTCAAAGCCTTATTTATATAACTGACAGACTTTTCGCACGGCTTTGTCGTCGCGCTGTTGTCAAGATAAACGATACGTTCCAAAATACCGACTTCCTAATATAATTTATATTATTATACAATAATTTTGTCGAATA
>JAEDNG010000186.1 GCA_016302625.1 Clostridiaceae bacterium | reverse complement strand
GTTAAAATGCAACAGATCTACAAATATTACCATAATAGCAAGATCCAAAAGTCCGGTTGCCAAACGGCATAAAAAAAAGTTTGCGGTTTCCTTTAATACAGCCGAAATTCCATGTGCTTTGCTTGCAAATACAAATGTTCGGTTTGTAATATACGCAAACAGCACCGAAAGCACCCAAGCGATAACCGTGCTGACTGCTGTTCCTATCCCGATTTGGGAACAAATATAATATGAAACGATATTTACAAGTGTTGTGCAACCGCCGAAAAACAGGTACAAAATCATTTCCCTGTATTTTTCAAACAATTCTTTAATCTTTTCCATGATCTAAAAATTCCTCTATATTATAGCGCGGACGCTCTTTGCTTTCTATATAAGTTTTGCCCACATACTGACCGACAATTCCGAGAGAAAACAACTGTACACCGCCTAAGAACCATATTGAAATCATAAGCGACGACCAACCCGGAACGGTGTGACCCAAAAAGTGGGAAATAAGCGTGTAAATAAACGCGATAACCGAACAGAATATAATAATCGCGCCGAAAACAGCAACTATAGTTATAGGTTTAATACTGAAAGACGTAATTCCGTCCCACGCAAAAGATAACATTTTTTTAAGCGGATATTTGCTTTCGCCCGCCATTCGAGGCTTGCGTGCGTAGTAAACGCAGTCGGTTTTATAGCCGATTTCAGGTACAATACCGCGCAAAAAGAGATTTCGCTCCTTATAGCGGGAAAGCGCCTTCATAGCGCGCGCGCTCATAAGCCGAAAATCTGCGTGATTATATACAGACCTTACACCCATAGCCGCCATGAATTTATAAAAGGTCTGTGCGGTAGTACGCTTGAAAAAGGAATCTGTCCCTCGTTCGCTGCGTACGCCGTAAACAATATCCGCTCCCGCGTAATACTTATCAACCATTTCCTCGATTACGCCGATATCGTCCTGCAAATCGGCGTCAATGCTCACAGATATGTCGCAAATATCCTTGACGGTATTAAGTCCTGCAAGCAAAGCATTCTGATGCCCGACATTTCCTGCTAAATTTAGTCCGTATACATATTTGCTTGATTTATATGCTTCGCTGATAAGCTCCCAAGTACGATCTCTGCTGCCGTCGTTAACAAACAGAATACCGCTGTCACCGCTTATTTTTTCTTTTTTTATCAAATCCTTTATCACAGCAATAAGCTGTTCGGCACTGGACGGGAAAACCTCTTCTTCATTATAACACGGAACCACAATCATTAAACGCTTCATTATATTCCCACCTTGATGTAAATTAAGTATGTGCATATATTTATTTTAACATATATAAGCAAATGAGTCTACAATCCGGATTAAAATGCATAATTAACACATGAGTAATTATCGGAATTATCTCGCGATTCCGATACTGCCGAAACAGCCGTAAGGGAGACATTAATCATTCTCCGCCGAATCTTTGCGATCCTTAGCGGGCGTGCGTTTAGCCACAGCCTCTTTAAGCAAAACGAAAAGCACAGCCGCTGTCGGAACGCTTATAAGCGCGCCGACAATTCCTCCTATGTTTCCGCCGACAAGTACCGCGCAAACCACGATAACACCGGGAAGGCCGACCGATTTACCGACTACACGCGGGTAAATTAAAGAGCCTTCAAGCTGCTGTAATACTATGAAAAACACCATAAACAGCAGCGCTTTTATCGGATTTGTTATTACTATCAGCAGAAAACCTATTATTACGCCGACTGTCGCCCCGACGATCGGTACAAGTGATGTGGCGGCGATAAACACCGAAATCACGGGCGCGTTCGGGAAACGGAAAATCGTCATTCCGATAAAGCAAAGCGTGCCTAAAATAACCGATTCGGTAAGCTGACCGCCTATAAATCTCGCAAAGGAATCGTAGGTGCGGCTTGCGGTGTGGTAAATAACCGCCGCCGCTTTTTTGGGAATAAAAGCGTCTATGCACCGCACGGTAAAACGTCCTATACGCTCTTTCTGAGCCAAAATGTAGACCGAAATCAGTATGCTGAAAACAAAATCGTAAACCACCGAGAAAACAGAGGCGGTAATATTCACCGCACTGCCGAAAATCGTGTTTGAATAGTTGGTGAGGAAGTTTTTGAGAGTATCCGCAACCGACGACCAGTTAATTTTAATATTGGGAACCAAATCCTGAGAAAGATTGAACTTTTCAAGTATATCTTCAAGCCATATCCGAGCCTCGTTCATGAAAGAGGGCAAACGCTCCGCAAGGTAAACAAAGGTATTAATAATATCCGGGATTATAACCGAAAACAGTATCACGATTATCCCTAACGCGATAAGGTATGTAAGCACTATACATACCGGACGGCGGGCTTTTTTAACAAGCCCGTGTTTACTGTTATCCATAAACCGAAACACTTTTGTCTCAAGCGCGGAAAGCAGAAT
>JAEDNG010000185.1 GCA_016302625.1 Clostridiaceae bacterium | reverse complement strand
GAAAATATTAACTCCGCCTTTTTTGCGGTAATCGTAATCCATATCCTCACTCTCGGCTCTTATGGTTTTTATCGTATCGATCGTATAGAGCTTATAAAGATAATCTCCGAAAATCGCCGAGACAAACCTTATTGCAATATTTAATATAAAACCCAGAACGGCAACGATTAACACAGCGGAACCTATCTGCGGCAGATTTTGATAAATGCTCTGCGCCGCCTGCTGATAGGTTCCATTATCCGTAAATCCGAGATTGTAAACCGCAACGTTTAACGGAAGATATAAAAGAGTTGAAATTACGGTCAAAAGCCCCGCGATAACGCCGTTTTTATACATTTTTCTCGACAGCATCCAGCCGCACGGGAAGAAAAACGCCATCCAGTTCCACGAAACCTTGTTATGTTTGTTTAGCACCGCGAATTTCGGGATATATCTCGGCGTGTTCGCCGCGACCAAACGCTTTGCCTCGTCGGCGGTCACTGTTTCACCTATATCGTAATCGGCGGGGACGCCTCCCAAAAAGTCGAAATTGACGAAGCTTCCGCCCGCCTTAGCAATATTGGGCGCGCCGCATTTGGGACACGCGTTTCTCGAAAAATCGTACTTCTCATGGCACATCCGGCAGGTAATAAGCCCCTCGGCATTTTCGCCGGTATGCTCTTTTTCGGGCTCGGCCGCCTTTTCAAGCTCTTCCTTAGCTTTAACCTTATCATACTGCCTGTCGGTGCCGTGAAATTCTTCCATTGCGCAGTGACCTAACTGATTGTAGCACTCCCTGTGGTGCGGCGCGCCGCAGACAGGACAGTAAACTATATCGTCCTCAGGGAACAAATAGGCGTGGCATCTTGCACAGCTTACGCCCTCGGTTTTAAGACTCATACAACGGCTCCTCTGTATTTTTTGATTTTTTCAAAAATATTATCAAAATATTCTTTTCCGTAATTATGGAAATTTCCGCTTTGTATCATTTCTATAAGCTCATTTTCGGAAACCCACTTTGCCTCGGCTACCTCCGAACGCTGGAGAATAAGCTCCTTTGCCGGAATATCACAGACAATTGCCCACACATCAAGCAAAGAGTTTCTGCGCTTTATACGTGCGATTTTTTTGAGCCTTTCGCGGTCGGAGTCTATTCCCAGCTCCTCAAAAAGCTCGCGCTTTGCCGCCGCGAAGGAATCCTCGCCCGAAACCGCCGCACCTCCGGTCGCCGCCCATTCTCCGGGCATAAGCTTTTTATCGTCGGCTCGGCGCTGAATTAAAAAGGCGCCGTCGCTTGATATTATCCATATGTGCACGACAAGATGATATTCCCCGGATTTCAGAATAGAGTGTCCTCTAAGGGTGGTTTTGCCGGTAGGAACACCGTTTTCATCAAGTATATCCCAGATTTCAATGCTCATGACGCTTTTCCGTTATCTCGCCGCGGCTTTTGTAAATACTGTTTTCGGGTATCACTCCGCGCACCGACGAGAGGGGGTAGATATTTGTGCTTTTGCCGATAACGGTACCGGGATTTAATACCGAGCCGCAGCCGACTTCGACATAATCACCCAAAACCGCGCCCATCTTTTTTAGCCCCGTTTCGAGCCTTTCGTCGCCCGATTTTATAACCACAAGGGTTTTATCGGACTTGACATTTGAGGTTATCGACCCTGCGCCCATGTGCGAATGTGAGCCCAAAACGGAATCACCCACATAATTGTAATGCGGAACCTGAACTGTATCGATAAGAATGACATTTTTAAGCTCGGTTGAGTTGCCCACAACGCAGTCGTTTCCGATAAGCGCGCTGCCTCTTATAAACGCGCAGTGGCGAACCTCCGTCCGCTCGCCTATTATGCAGGGACCGGTTATACTTGCTGTGGGGGCTACTTTCGCGGATTTTGCAATCCAGATGTTTTCTCCTTTATTTTCGTAAATCTCGGGGTCAAGGGACGGACCGATATTTTTAATATATTCGCTTATTTTGCCCAAGGCCTCAAACGGATAGGTCACGCTTTTTAAAAGCGCATATCCGAGAGTATCACTCGGAGCAAAAAGCTCATTTACGGTTATGCCTTTCAAATGTGTCACACCTTTCATTTTACGATTATACACCTTAATTATATCAGCATTATGAATTTTTTTCAACATTTTATGTGTTAACCCTTGTAAAAAGATAAATTTTATGTTAAAATACTGATTGCAAAAAATTTGCGCATTTGCGTATTTGAATGTGCGAATGGGCGGGTCCTGTGCGGCGGGACGCTACGAACCATGTCAGGCGGGGAACCGAGCAGCATTAAGTAGCTTTTCCCGCGCGCCGCAGTAAATCGGCTCATTCGTACACTCAAATACGCAAGTTTTTTATTGTTGAATGAAGGAGGGGTAAGTATGGCATATCAGGCGTTATACCGAAAATACCGTCCGCAGACCTTTTCGGACGTTGT
>JAEDNG010000184.1 GCA_016302625.1 Clostridiaceae bacterium | reverse complement strand
GGGATAAAGGATTTGCCCGACAGTCCGAATTTTCGGAAAATACGGTCAAGCACGAAAGCGATTCGCGCCATATAGCCGCAGGCTTCAAGGAACGCAAGGAGAATAAATAATACAAGCATCTGCGGCACAAAGCCGAGAACCGCGCCTACGCCGCCGATAATACCGTCTATAAGCAGACTGTTAAGCCATTCGGGAGTGTTTGCGGCTTCAAGACCTTGTTCAGCCAGTACCGGAATACCCGGCACCCATACGCCGTATTCGGACGGGTCGGGCACGCCCTCTGCCTCGCCCCCCAGAGCTGTGTCATAAATTTCGGAAACATCATATCCCTCATCTGCCAGTGAATCGGCATAGGAGCCGTAAGCTTCGTCAAACGCGCCGAAGTCTTTGTCGGCAATGGCGGCCCTAATATCCTCTGCGCCGATTACGCCCTTGTCTGCGGCGGCGCCGACAGTTGAGATCATCTCGTCTGTCCAGACGTTTTCTGCCGCATATTCGGTCATAGCGTCGTCATAGGCAGAGGTACCGATACCGAAAAGGTGCCAACCGTCACCGAACAGACCGTCGTTTGCCCAATCGGTTGCAAAGGTGCCGACGGTGGAAACCGCGATATAGTAAACTAAGAACATCACAACCGCAAAAATCGGGAGCGCGGCGAAACGGTTGGTGACAACCTTATCTATCTTATCGGAGGGAGAAAGCTTTCCTGCCGATTTCTTTTTGTAACAGCCTTTTATAATCTGCCCGATATAAATATAACGCTCGTTTGTAATAATGGATTCCGCGTCGTCGTCCATTTCAGCTTCCACGGTCTTGATATCAGCCTCAATATGCGAAAGAGTAGCTTTATCAAGCTTTATTTGCTCTAATACCTTATCGTCGCGTTCAAATATTTTGATGGCGTACCAGCGCTGTTGCTCCTCGGGTAAATTATGTACCGCTGCTTCCTCGATATGCGCCAAAGCGTGTTCAACAGTGCCCGAAAAGGTGTGCATAGGAACGGTCTTGCTGTTTTTCACCGCATCTATTGCGGCTTCTGCCGCTTCCGTGATGCCGGTGCCTTTGAGCGCCGAAATTTCAACCACCTTACAGCCAAGCTCACGGGACAACTCATCTGTATTGATTTTATCGCCGTTTTTCTTTACCACATCCATCATATTGATGGCGACAACAACAGGGATACCAAGCTCGGTAAGCTGTGTTGTAAGATACAGGTTTCGTTCGAGATTTGTTCCGTCGATGATGTTCAAAATGGCGTCGGGGCGCTCGGTGATCAGATAGTTTCTTGCCACCACCTCCTCCAGCGTATACGGAGAAAGAGAATAAATACCCGGAAGGTCGGTAATCACAACATCTCCGTGCTTTTTGAGCTTTCCTTCCTTTTTCTCAACCGTTACACCCGGCCAGTTTCCGACAAACTGATTAGAGCCGGTCAGTGCATTGAACAGGGTTGTTTTACCGCTGTTCGGGTTGCCCGCAAGGGCGATTCGCAAATCCATATGTTATTCCTCACTTTCTCGATTAGCATAGGCTAACTGATACTTCAAAAAATATGGGGATACTTTCCCCTTGATGCGTTTGGTGTTATTCTATCTCAATCATTTCCGCGTCTGCTTTACGAAGTGACAGCTCATAACCGCGGACGGTAACCTCAAGCGGATCGCCTAACGGCGCGACCTTACGTATATGTACCGCCACACCTTTTGTCAGCCCCATGTCCATAATACGGCGTTTGACCGCTCCTTCGCCGTGAAGCTTTACAACCTTGACCGTATCGCCGACCTTTGCTGTTTTCAGCGTTTTCATACCGTTCTCCTCCTTAAAATGTATTATAAATTAAACTGCCGCAGAAAATTATATCATAATTTTCTGTGCCATTTCCTTACTTATTGCAATGCGGGACTCCTTAACATTGACAATGACGTTGCCGCCGATGGTGTTTATCACCCTTACGGCTCCTCCCACAACAAAACCGAGATTTTCAAGGTGAGCTTTTACTTCCTGTTTACCTCCGATTTTTTTAATAATATTTTCTTCTCCGACTAATGACAGTGTAAGAGGCATCATATTATCTTCCTTTCTGATTTGGAACAATTCGTGAGTTAGCTAAGGCTAACTTAAAGGCTTTAAAATAAGTTAGCTTTGGCTAACCGTGTTTTTATTATATCCCGATAACTTCCTTTTGTCAATAGTTTTTTTATTTTTTCAGAACGATTTTATCGGTTTCATCTTGATTTTTATAATAAACTGTGGTATGCTAACGCTAACCTCGGTTGATATAAAAGGGGGAATTAGCGTGAAAAATCACGCTAAAAATAATAAAGGCGCCTGTTTCTCGCCTTTGTTACCAAAGGCAACCGAAACAGATGCGATATAATAATCACCGTTTCGCTGATTTTTTATCGCATTTTGTGTCTTGGAAAGAAATGGTGATTATTATGCATCTGCAGGAATCCGGCGAGATG
>JAEDNG010000183.1 GCA_016302625.1 Clostridiaceae bacterium | reverse complement strand
AGCACGACAGTCAGATGCTGCTCCGCCCAGAGAATCATTATATTTATCTCGACCTTGTGGCCGATAATCAAAAAGAACGGGATACCTATGCCGAAGCATTCAAGCGTTTTACCGATATAAGGCGAAGAATAAAAGAGCTTGAAACCGACAGTCACTATCTTATTTCAGAAGAATACTACGAAAGCGGAGAGTTAGTTACAAACAAAATAATCCGCGGACAGATAAAGGGCATTAAGACAGATGAAAGCGGTCGCCCTTTAAGCGGCGCTTTAATAGGCTTGTTTTATCCCTTTGAGACCGTTTTTGATACAGATACCGCGATAGCAGTTTGCGAAACCGACGGGAACGGTGAATTTGTTTTCATCGGAGTACCGAAAGGCGAATGGATCGTCCGCGAGCTTATACCGCCCGACGGATATATCTTATCTAATGAAAATAATAATGCCGTTATAACCGAGGACGGCGAAATATTAAGTCTAAAGCTTATTAACCAAAAAATACCCGATGAGCCTGAAATTATCCAAACGCCTCCAACCCCGGAATCGCCCAAAACAGGCGATACACAAACCCCAATTTATTATCTTTTAACATTTATAATAGCCGCGATAACAGCGGCATACCTACAAATTAAAAAGGAGCAACTAAAATGAAAAATTTTTATATGTCAATAACCGATTATTCCGAAATACGGTTTTTAACGGGAGATATAACCGAGAGGGAAGACCCGGATACAATGCTTGCAGAAAAAGGCATAATAACGGCTAAGGGCAATCCGTCTAAAGAAAAAATGCGGAAAATTGCAGAGCAGATGGCGGAGCCTTTAATCGTTAAGGTTCATTCAAGATTGAATTTCAGGAAAAATAAGGACAAGCCCGTTATAAATACCTTCAATAAAATGTACGACAACTCGGACTACACGGGAATGTATCTTTACCTTACATTCCTGTACGGCTTTGTCGGCTGGAAGACGCCTTTGGAAATAAACCTTATTTCCTCAAGACGGGATTTGCTTGCGGCGTTTTTCGGCGAATTTATGGAAATGCTTGATAGTAAGCTTCGTGAATGGAGTGCGGAAGATGAAGCAGAGGACGAAAGCGAATAGTTTTTTTAAAATTTTAAGCGTTATCTGCATTGCCTTTCTTCTTATGTCGGCGCTCTCGCTGACAGCTTTCGCCGCAGGAGAGGATATTTTTGAATTGGGCGACAAGATAATCCGCGACGTATACAACCATATTGCGGGAATATCCACAGTGCTTGCGGCGCTTATGTCGGCGGTAGCGGTAATCGGCGCGAAAATGTCGGGTACACAGCAGAAAGCAGACGCGGCTTGGGCGTGGCTTAAAAGAGTCTGGCTTGCCTGGGCTGTAATTAACGGCATAGGCGCGTTTATAGCCTACGTTCAGCCCTTGTTTGACGGATATAACTACCTGCCGTGAGGAAAGAAATATGCTTAATTCCATAATAAAGGATTTTGCGCTCTGGCTTTACAGCCTCTTTGTAGAGCTTTTGGGTTATGCGGCAAAGTCTCTGTTAGGTCTTATGAATACCGACCTTGCCTACTTTGAAAGCAATGTGCCTGTGGTAACCGAGCTTTACAGAATTTTTGTCGCGATAGGCTGGGGACTGCTTATAGGCAACTGTATTTTTCAGTGCCTTAAAGCTATGTTCGCAGGATTAGGCTTTGAAACAGAGTCCCCGCCAATACTGCTTGTACGCACCTTTCTGTTCGGTTTTCTGCTTTTCTTTTCGCATCAGATATGCGAAATTGCGCTTTCCGTTGGGCAGAAAATAACCGAGCTTATAGGGATACCGGAGGATGTAGAAATAACCTTCCCGGATAAAACCTTTTTTACAGAGCTCAGCAATTCGTGGTTGCTTATTATTATAGTAGGTGTCCTTATTGGGATACAGGTTCTAAAGCTGTTTTTTGAGATAGGCGAGCGTTATGCCGTGGTGGCGGTTTTGACCTTATTCAGTCCCTTAGCCTTTGCAATGGGTGGGAGCAGATCGACAAAGGATATATGCTCGGGCTTTATCCGTACATACGCGTCGATGATACTGCTGCTTATTTCAAACGTGCTCTTTTTAAAGCTTATATTATCCGCTATGGGCGCTATGCCGACGGGACTTATGGTGCTTCCGTGGACGGTGCTTATTGTGGGGCTTGCAAAGACTGCACGTAAGGCGGACAATCTGCTTTCAAAGATAGGTATGAACCCGACATTTACGGGCGATCCGCTTGACCACGGCACAGGGCGCTTTATTGCTATGCTGGCGGCAAGGAGTGTTATTAATTCGGCTATGCACACCTCGGGAGCCAAAGCCCATAACAGCTCATCGGCACAGAACAGCTCGCGCTCAGGCTTTAGTTCAGGCGGCACGCGGAATAGCACAAACGGCAGTAATAATACGAGGAATAATAACAACAGTTCTAACGGTTCGCAATCATCTCAGACCGAAAACGCTCAG
>JAEDNG010000182.1 GCA_016302625.1 Clostridiaceae bacterium | reverse complement strand
TCGTTCGAGGAGGGGGTCGATTCTTACGTCCCCTATGCCGGAAGTCTTAAGGACAATGTTAAACTTTCCCTTTCAAAGGTTAAGTCCACCATGTGCAACTGCGGGGCGCTCACGATTCCGGAGCTTCAGAAAAAGGCTAAGCTTACCCTTGTGTCCGCCACCAGCATAATCGAGGGCGGCGCACACGACGTTATCCAAAAAGAAACCTCAACCGGCACCGTAAAATAATTTGATATATCGAAATTCTCTGCTATAACAAAAGGCTGTGAATCTATGAGAAAAAGTAATAAGCCGAGAGCCGTCAGGCTAACAATTATTTTTCTTTGCATACTGCTTTGTATTTCTGTCGGCATTGGGATGTATCTGAGAACAAAGCCGGATGCTGACAGCGGTAAAAATATTACGCAAATTGCAGAACAGCTTTCGCTTGATACTGAGTATGTTAAGATTGACTGCATGGGCGGCATTGTAAAAATAGATATTGTAACCCCCGGTCTTGACACCTGCACAATGCGTGTCGCAATTTACGATTTAAAGACCGATAAAATTCTTTCACAAACCGAGCTCAAAGAGGGCGCGTGGGTTACGGGGCTTACACACGACGGATTTTATGCGGCGGAGCATAATAAGAAAATCTTATATGTTTACGACAAATCGGGAAAGCTTAAGCACGCAAAAAACTTTTCCGAAACAGAAATGTGGTCTCCGGTGTGCGGATTGAGCGAGGATGAAAAGTATTTTATCTACACACTGCCGCGAACTAACGAGGTTTATGCCTGCAATCTTCAAACAGATGAGGTTAAAAAGATTGGTAGCAATGTTGCTTTGCGGGAACAGCTCGGCTTTTATAACGGCATACTTTACGCCGCGGGAATGGATAACGATATTGTCGCTGTTGACGTTTCAAATTTCTCGGTACGAACAGAGGTCAGCGACTCAAGGCTTAACAGCTTTAATCCCTATTACGGTATCGGGACGACAGAATACAGCTTTATTGCCGCAGATAAAAGAGGTATAAAATACGTTCCGATAAACAGCGTTGACGAGCTTGTCGTCGGTATCGGAAAAGACGGTTTTGCAACAAGCGTATCAAATCAAAACGGCGAAACACTTAATATATACAATCTTGATGAAAAATCGCTTACCCACGCGGATATAAACGACGCCGTGGAAAGTGTTTGCTTTACAGACGACGGAAGGCTTTTAGTTCTCGCGGGGGACGCAATGGAGAAAAAGCACAAGCTTTATCTGTGCAATCCGAAAAAGCTGAACAAAGACCCGCTCACAGTAAACAGCGCCGATATCCCAGAAAGAAAAAAACCGCAAATAACTGTACCGGAAACGGGCAGGGCAGAGCAGGCAAAAATTATTGAAAACGTTCCGGTTTTATCGCAGTTTCCTGAATTTCCGACGGGCTGCGAATCGGTAAGCGCGGTTATGGTGCTTAAGTTTTTAGGAGAAGATATTTCCGCCGCAAAATTCATTGATGAATATTTGCCTAAAAACGCAGAATTTTATTGGAAATGGACCAAACGGTACGGACCGTCTCCGTATGAATTTTTTATAGGCAATCCCGGAACCTCGGCTTCCTACGGCTGTATGGCGCCGGTAATTGAAAAGGCGCTTTGTGATTATTTCGGCGGCTCAGACAGAGTGCGAAACACTACGGGGACAGAGCTTTCACAGCTTTGCAAAGAGTATATTGACAATAATATTCCGGTTATTGTGTGGGCAACTATAAATATGCTGGAAACCGTGCCTAAAAACTCTTGGTATCTAAGCGACGGGAAGCGCTTTACATGGCCGGGCAACGAGCACTGTATGGTACTTACAGGATATGACTCGGAATCCTATTATTTTAATGATCCATATGCCGGAAAAGTAGTAAAATACGAAAAAGAAACCGTGGAGCAAAGATATTCAGAACTCGGCAAGCAGTCAATTGCGGTTTTAAAGTAAAAACAGTTATACGGAAATAAAGTTTGACACATTCATTAAGGTGGTTTTAATTTATGCTTGAAAAAGGAACAAAGGCACCGGAATTTTCACTCCCTGACCAAAACGGAGTTAATCACTCTTTAAAGGATTACAGGGGCAAAAAGGTTATTTTGTATTTTTACCCGAAGGATAATACCCCCGGCTGCACCAAACAGGCGTGCGGTTTCGGAGAACTGTACCCGCAGTTTACCGAAAAAGGCGCCGTAATTATCGGCGTAAGCAAGGACAGCGTTGCTTCTCACAAAAAGTTTGAAGAAAAATACGGTCTGCCGTTTATACTGCTTTCTGACGCGGACCTTTCCTGTATTAAAGCATATGACGTTTGGCAGGAAAAGAAGAATTACGGAAAGGTGTCGATGGGTGTGGTGCGTACGACCTATCTTATTGACGAAAACGGTATTATAGCAAAGGTTTTCGGAAAGGTTAACGCCGCCGAAAATCCGGCACAGATGCTGGAGGAAATATAAATCAGACTTCACAGCGTGTGCCG
>JAEDNG010000181.1 GCA_016302625.1 Clostridiaceae bacterium | reverse complement strand
TTTAGAGCGCCTGATTATAATACCACAACCATTCCCCTTTGTCAACTCTTTTTTTTAAAAAAATTTAAATAATTTTTTGGCATTTAAATTTCCACAATATATAGTATATATGCGGTTTTTCCTTAAATATTCATTTTATTTTTACTTAAGTATTCCGCGCAGCTTTAACAAGATTTTTTTTTCCGCGCGCGACACCTGAACCTGGGTCATTGACATCAGCTCCGCCGTTTTACTTTGAGTGAGAGACTGATAATACCTGTATACTACAATTCTTTTTTCAGTCTCGTCAAGTCTTTTAAGCGCACCGTCAAGTAAAATCCTGTCGGAAATTTCGTCCTCGGAGCTGACGGTTGGCAGGTCTGTCTCGCTTACTCCGTCCTCATCTTCATAAGTAAGCGATACGGTCGGTTGGGATGCGCACATAGCTTCGGTTATTTCTTCGGTGCTTACACCGAGAGAATGACTGATTTCGGATATTGTAGGCTCTCTGCAAAGCTTTTGCTCCAAAATTTGTTTTTCACGGTTGATTTTCATTCCGAGTTCTTTTACGCTTCTTGAAACCTTAACCGCGCCGCCGTCCCGAAACAAACGCCTGATTTCACCCATTATAACCGGAACGGCATAGGTTGAAAAGCAAAGCCCCCTGCTTTCGTCAAACGCGTCGGTTGCTTTGATAAGCCCGATACATCCCGCCTGGTAGAGGTCGTCGTATTCGATTCCGCGTCCGCTAAAGCGTTTGCAGAGTGAATGAACAAGTCCTAAATTTGTTTCGATAAAACGGTCGCGCTCTTTTTTCTCCTTAAGCATTTACACTGTATCGCCGATTTATTTTTTTAGTCATTACAATGCTTGTGCCTTTTCCGACTGCTGAGCGTACTTTTACAGTATCCATAAAGCTTTGCATTACCGCAAAGCCGAGTCCCGCCCGTTCGCCGCCGACGGTTGTATAAAGCGGCTCCATAGCCTTTTCAACGTTTTCTATTCCGCAGCCGGTATCGCGGATTTTAATTTTGATTATGTTTTTATCGCAAAGCTCGCCCGATATGTAGATTTTTCCGATCTTTTCCTTATAAGCGTGAACAATACAGTTGGTCACAGCTTCGGAAACCGCGGTTTTTATATCGTTTATTTCCTCAAGCGTCGGGTCAAGCTGTGCCGCAAAAGCGGCTATACACGCCCTTGCAAAGCCCTCGTTTGCCGATTTGGCAAGTACGTTCATACTGAATTTATTATTTACCTGCATATTACTGCTCCTCCAATTTTGCAAGCCGTTCAATGCCTGCAAGCTTCATTACCTTATATATCTGCGGAGACGTTCCCGTTATATTAAGCTCCGCTCCCGTTCTTGAAAGAATACGGTATCTGCCCATTACAAGACCTATGCCCGAGCTGTCCATAAAGCTCACGTTTTTGAAATTCAGCACAAGTCTTGATGGCATGTTAAGCTCCACAGCGTTATCGATCGCCTCGCGCATTTCCTTTGCGGAATGATGGTCAAGCTCGCCCGAAAGATACGCCGTCACCGTTTCGCCGTTCGTTCTTATTTCAACTGACATTCGTTTCACCTCACCCGAAAATAAAAAAGGACAAGCCTCTTATATATAATAAAGGCTTGTTCTTGAAAAATTTGTCATATATAGGGAGTCAATTAAAATTTTTATAAAATTCTTTTAATTTTTCTCTTATGCCGCCCGCAAGATAGAGAGAACCGAAAACAAAAACCGGTTCGCCGTTTGAAATTTCATTTGCTTTTATTATTGCTGCGTCATAGCTTTCCGCTGCCGTGCAGGGGCAAAATTCCGCTGCGGTTTCTGCAAGAGAACATGCAGATAATGACCTTGGCATACCCTCGACCGTTACGGCAACCGCGTTTTTACAGTGCTTAAGAGTTGTTTTTAAAACCTGTTTATAATCCTTATCCCGCATTACGCCGATTACGGCGGTGATTTTTCCGCTGTATTTTTTCATGATATCCGCCAATGCCTTTGCGCCGTCGGGATTATGAGCGCCGTCAAGCAGGGCAAGCGGAGCATTGCATATTATTTCCGCTCTTGCGGGAAAATAAGTATCGGCAAGGGCAGCTTTTACCGTTTCATATGATATGTTATATCCCGAGTTTTCCGCCGTTTCGATAACTGTCAGCGCATTTTCAATCTGATATTCTCCGCAAAGCGAAATACCGTATTCTCTTTCCTTATATATAAAGGTGTTTCCGGTTTCGTCGGATTTTAATATTTCAAGTTTTGAAATATCGGGAACAACCAAACTCTTTGAAGAACGCTTTATTACCTCCAAAACACCGTCTTTCTGATTGCAAGAGGAAACCGTAACGGGACAGTCCTTTATTATTCCGCATTTTTCAGCGGCGATTTTTTCCACCGTGTCTCCCAAAATTGCGGAATGGTCAAGTCCTATTTTGGTTATGACAGACACGGCGACATTTTTAAGCGTGTTTGTCGCGTCGAGCCTGCCGCCGAGCCCTGTTTCGGCGATTACCATATCGCATTTTTTAT
>JAEDNG010000180.1 GCA_016302625.1 Clostridiaceae bacterium | reverse complement strand
CCGAACAAGCGCGTATCTCTCCGTATTTTGCGGCACAGCTTTCAACCGTTCTGCATGAGGTTGTACCGACGCAGATTACCCGCCCGCCGTTTTTCTTGGTCGCGTTTATAATTTTGGCGGTTTCCTCGGGTATATAATAATGCTCCGAATGCATTTTATGCTCGGTTATTTCGTCGGTTTTTACGGGTCTGAAGGTGCCTAATCCCACATGGAGCGTAACGTAGGCGATATTCACTCCCATATCCTTAATATCGCTTAGCATTTCCTTGGTAAAATGGAGTCCGGCGGTCGGCGCGGCGGCGGAGCCTGCCTCCTTTGAATAAACGGTCTGATACCGTTCCTTATCCTTTAGCTTTTCCTTTATATAAGGCGGCAGGGGCATCTGCCCTACCTCGTCAAGCACCGAAAAGAAATCCCCGTCGCAGGTAAACTCTATCATTCGGTTGCCGTCCTCCAAAACCTCCAAAACCTCGGCTTTAAGCTTGTCCGAGAACTTGAATTTATATCCTGTTTTAGCCTTTTTTCCGGGACCGGCAAGACACTCCCAAAGCTTCGCCCCGTGCTGGCGCAAAAGCACAAACTCCACGACCGCGCCGGTATCCTCCCTTACTCCGTAAAGGCGTGCGGGCAGTACCCTTGTATCGTTAAGCACAAGGCAGTCGCCCTTTTTAAGAAATTTCGGCAAATCGTAAAAATGATTATGCGATATACATCCGTCATTTTTCGACAAAACCATAAGTCTCGACATATTTCGCGGTTCTATCGGGGTCTGGGCTATCAGCTCCTCGGGCAAATTATAAAAAAAATCGCTCTTTTTCATCTTTTGGCAATAACTTCTCCTTATATTTCGCATAAAATAAATTGACAAACATTATTTACAATGCTATATTAAAATGTAACGGTCTTATTATATTGCAAACTTCAATATATATCAAGTCCGAATTTGCAAATAATGTTTGCGAAAGGAATGTGATTATAAATGAAACAGTACAATGTAGGTATTATCGGCGCTACGGGTATGGTGGGTCAGCGTTTCGCGCTTTTGCTCCATGACCATCCGTGGTTTAATGTCACCGCACTCGCGGCGAGCACCAACTCTGCCGGCAAAACCTATAAGGAGGCTATCGGCAGCCGCTGGGCAATGAAAGAGCCGATTCCTGAAAATTTAGCGGATATGACGGTGTTCGACGCCGAAAAGGATATTGATAAAATCACCGAAAAGGTTGATTTCGTTTTCTGCGCCGTCAATATGAAAAAGGAAGAAATTAAAGCGCTTGAGGAGACCTATGCAAAGCATGAGTGTCCGGTTATCTCTAACAACAGCGCCCACCGCTTTACTCCCGACGTTCCGATGATTATTCCTGAGATAAATTCCGACCATGCCGAAATTATTTCCGCGCAGAGAAAGCGCTTAGGCACAAAGCGCGGCTTTATCGCGGTCAAGTCTAACTGCTCGCTTCAAAGCTACGTTCCGGCGCTCTATCCGCTTGACGATAAGTTCGGAATTGAAAAAGTGCTTGTCTGCACCTATCAGGCGATTTCGGGAGCGGGAAAAACCTTCGAGCGCTGGCCCGAAATGGTGGATAACGTAATACCGTACATCGGGGGCGAGGAAGAAAAAAGCGAAAAGGAGCCGCTTAAAATCTGGGGCAAAATCGAGAACGGCGAAATTGTTCCGGCTGACAGTCCGAAATTCACGGCACAATGCATACGCGTTCCCGTGTCCGACGGTCATTTAGCCGCGGTTTTCGTCGATTTCAAGAAGAAGCCCTCAAAGGAAGAAATAATTGATATCTGGAACAGCTATTCAGGCGAGCCGCAGAAATTAGATCTACCCCACGCGCCCAAGCAGTTTTTGCATTATTATACCGAGGACGATATGCCGCAGACAAAGCTCTGCCGCGAGCTTGAGGGCGGAATGGCGGTTTCGGTCGGCAGACTGCGTGAGGATACTCAATACGATTATAAATTCGTCTGCGTTTCGCACAACACTTTAAGAGGAGCGGCCGGCGGCGCGGTGCTTTTAGCCGAATTGCTCTGCGCAAAAGGATATATTGATTAATGAAAATAACATTTTTAGGTACGGGCGCTGCCGATTGGCCGGCTGAAAAAACCGAAAACTCGACAGAATTCAGGCGGTTTTCTTCGGCACTGATAGACGATATACTTTTAATTGATCCGGGACCTCAGGTTCCGGGCGCTTTAAACGAGTACGGAAAGAAATCCGAAAATATAAAGTATATTATTAACACGCATAGACACTCAGACCATTATTCCGAAGAAACGGTAAACAGACTAACCGCATCGGGCGCAGTATTTACCGAGTTTAAAAGCGATGAAGTTAAACAAATCGGGAAATATACCGTCCGTGCCTATCGTGGCAATCATTCCACCTGTGAAAATACCGTGCATTTTTTAATTACAGATAACGAGAAAACGTTATTTTACGGTCTTGACGGCGCTTGGCTTATGTATGAAGAAGCACAGGCGATAATAAATTTCAAGCCCGATTTTG
>JAEDNG010000179.1 GCA_016302625.1 Clostridiaceae bacterium | reverse complement strand
AGGAGCGGGCGGGGCGTTTCGCTTACAAACGACGGGCTTGAATTTATCACCTATGCAAGGCAGGTTTATCATCAGTATGAAACACTTATAGCCAAATACGGTAAGTCGGGAAAGCGAAAAAAGAAGTTCGGCGTTTCAACCCAGCATTATTCCTTTGCGGTTAAAAGCTTTGTCGAGACGGTAAAGCATTTTGATACAGAGGAATATGAGTTCGCCATAAGGGAAACGAAAACCAAGGAGGTAATCGACGATGTAAGAACCCTAAAAAGCGAGATAGGTATTCTTTACATGAGCGATTTTAACCGCAAGGCTATCGAAAAGCTCCTTAGGACTAACAATCTTGAATTTCATAAGCTTATTGAATGTGACGCCTATGTTTACCTTTGGAAAGGCCACCCTTTGGCAAATAATAAATCAATAAGCTTTTGTGAGCTTTCGGATTATCCCTGCCTTTCCTTTGAACAGGGGGCGGGCGGCTCCTTTTATTTCGCCGAGGAAATATTAAGCACTAATGAATATTCGAGAGTTATTAAGGCGACCGACAGGGCGACAATGCTTAATTTAATGGTAGGGCTTAACGGATATACACTTTGTTCGGGAATAATCTGCGAGGAGCTTAACGGCTCGGATTATGTCGCCGTGCCGTTTGAGACAGACGGGGATACGGTCGGGAGCAAAATGGAAATAGGGTATATTCTCAGCAAAAATATAATATTAAGCAGTATCGGCGAGATGTATATTAGGGAAATTAAACGGTATCTTAATAAAAGAGATATAGGCTGAACCTATTACTGAGTATATAAACAGAGTATTTGACATATAGAATATTTCAGTGTAGAATAAGAACATCGAAAAAACTTAAAAGAAAGGTGTTAACTTATGAAAAAATCATTAAGAAAAATCCTTGCCGTTTTAACAGTCGCGGTATTCGCGGTTTTAGCGGCAGGCTGCTCGTCTAAGAGCAAGGCGATAACTATCGCCGTACCGAACGACACTACAAACGAGGCGCGCGCTCTCTTGCTTTTGCAGGAAAAGGGCTACATCACGCTAAAGGACGGCGCGGGAATCACCGCAACCGTAAAGGATATTAAGGAAAATCCGCACGGCATTGAGTTTAAAGAGGTTGAGGCCGCTCAGCTCCCGAACGTTTTAAAGGACGTTGATTACGCGGTTATCAATTCAAATTACGCGATTTCGGCAGACCTTAATCCGGTTAAGGATTCGCTTGCGATTGAGGGATCGTCCTCCGCTTACGGCAATATTTTGACGGTAAAAGAGGGCAATGAAAGCACCGATTGGGCAAAGGCGCTTAAAGCGGCGCTTGAAAGCCAAAAGGTTGCCGATTATATTAAGGAAAAGTATGACGGCGCGGTTGTCAGCACCGTTGACAATCCCGGCGACGGCTTTGACACATCGGTTGATTACGCTAAGCTTTCGGGAACAACCATAACGGTTGCCGCTTCTCCCACACCGCACGCTGAAATTTTAGCTGTCGCGAAGGAAATTCTCGCCGAGAAAAACATTAAGCTTGACGTTAAGGAATTTACCGATTATGTTCAGCCGAACAACGTTGTTGAAAGCGGCGAAATTAACGCCAACTATTTCCAGCATCTGCCTTATCTTGAGGATTTCAACAAGGAGAATAACACTCATATAGTCTCCATTTCAACCGTTCATGTTGAGCCGATGGGTCTTTACGGCGGAAAGCAGACCTCGCTTGACGCGATTTCAAAATAAAATTAAGGATTTAATGCCGGCTGCCAAAGCGGTTCGGCATTTTTTCCTTTTGGAGGAAAACGAATGATAGAGATTAAAAATCTTTCCAAAACCTTTTCGGTTTCGGGCGGCAGTGTAGACGCTCTTAAAGACGTTTCAATCACGATACCCGACGGTGAGATTTACGGAATAATCGGTATGAGCGGAGCCGGAAAAAGCACCCTTGTGCGATGCATCAATATGCTTGAAAGACCGACCGAGGGCAGTGTGATTATCGACGGACGTGATATGGGAAGTTTGACAGAAGCGGAGCTTCGTGAAGCACGTCGGGATATAACCATGATTTTTCAGGGCTTTAACCTCTTAATGCAGAGAAACTGCCTTAAAAACGTTTGCTTTCCGCTTGAGCTTGCAGGCGTTAAAAAAGCTGACGCGCAAAAAAGAGCCGCGGAGCTTTTGGAGATTGTAGGTTTAAAGGATAAAATGAAAAGCTATCCCGCCCAGCTTTCGGGCGGTCAGCAGCAACGCGTTGCCATTGCAAGGGCGCTTGCTACTCACCCTAAAATACTGTTGTGCGACGAGGCAACAAGCGCGCTGGACCCGCAGACCACCCACTCGATACTCTCGCTTATAAGAAATATTCACGATAAATTAGGTCTTACCGTGGTGATAATTACTCACCAGATGAGCGTTATTGAGGAAATCTGTACCCGCGTGGCTATTCTCGACAACGGAACGGTCGCGGAGGAGGGGCCTGTCGGCGAGGTATTCTCGGCGCCTAAGTCCGCGGCGGCAAAACGGCTTGTATA
>JAEDNG010000178.1 GCA_016302625.1 Clostridiaceae bacterium | reverse complement strand
GTTCATAATAAATCCGAGCTGCCGCCTGTTTGCATTTTAAGCCTTGAAACACCGCGCTGTTGGCACTGGTCGCTTTACTTTAAAGGCGCCTTTTTAGACCCCGAGCATGGCGTACTTGACGATTTTCCGGTATCAGACAGACGGTATTATTGGGAGATTATCACATAAATGGGAAACAGACATAATAAATATTGACTTTAGCGCGGTGATGTGTTAGAATACTAAAGTAATAAGCTTTGGGAGTGTAAAAAGAATGCATAAGCTCGATAAAGAAAAATTAAGGTGGCTTTATAAGGCGATTTTATCGCTTGAAACCGAGGAGGAATGTGCGGCGTTTTTCGAGGACGCCTGCACCGTTCAGGAGACCGAGGCGATAGCTCAGCGAATTGAGGTCGCGCATTGGTTAAACCAAGGTAAAAGCTATGTCGATATCAATAAAATCACAGGGGCGAGCACCGCGACGATATGCAGGGTCAGCCGATGCTTAAATTACGGCAGCGGCGGCTATAAAACGGTGCTTGAACGCACGGAGGAAGAAAAATGAGCTTTGACGAGAGTATTTTAAAAAGCGACGAAAAGGCGGTTTTTGCCTTAAGAAGCCTTTACAGCGGCTATAATTACAAGCCGTATAAAATGAGCAAGTTTGAGGAATACGATTTGTATTCCGAAAACAAGGATTTTTTGGTGTCGGACGGGATAATCACCTTTAACGACACAAACGGCAGACTTCTGGCCTTAAAGCCGGACGTGACCTTATCAATTCTCAAAAATTTCAAGGACGAGCCGGGGGAGGTCCAGCGGCTTTATTACAACGAGAACGTCTACCGAATTTCGGATACCTCGCATACATATAAGGAGATTATGCAGACCGGTCTTGAATGTATCGGCGATATAACGGCTAAAGAGGTCGACGAGGTGGCAGAGCTGGCGATAAAAAGCCTTGCTATTATAAATGCGGATTTTGTGCTTGATTTGTCCCACGCGGGGCTTGTTTCCGCACTGCTTGACGGCTTTAATATAAGCGTAGAAAACCGCCGCGCCGTTTTAGAGGCGGTTTCCCGCAAAAACGGAGACGAATTAAAGGCAGCCTGCGATAAGGAGCAGTTTGACGCTTTAAAATGTCTCATAAAGAATTTTACAGACGCAAAGTCCGCGCTTAAGGCGGTATATTCCATCTGTAAAAACGACTCGGCGAAAGCGGCGGTAAAGGAGCTTTCCGATATTTATGAGCACGCCGAGAAAAACGGTTACGGGAAAAATATCAACATTGATTTTTCGATTGTGGATTCGGCGGCGTATTACAGCGGCGTGGTATTTAAGGGCTACATAAACGGAGTTGAATCGCGTGTGCTGTCGGGCGGCAGATACGATAAGCTTATGCGCAAAATGGGAAGAAAATCGGGTGCTATCGGCTTTGCTGTGTATCTTGACGCGCTTGAGCGAATTGATGAAAAGCTTAAAGACAGGGACGACGGAATTATCAATGTGGCGCTTCCTAAGGGCAGGCTCGGCGAAAAGGTTTATTCCATGTTCGAGGCGGCGGGCTTTGACTGCCCCTCAATAAAGGAAAACAACCGCAAGCTTATTTTTGAAAACGAAAAATCGGGAGTACGCTTTTTCTGGGTCAAGCCCTCGGACGTTGCGATTTACGTCGAGCGGGGCGCGGCGGATATAGGCGTTGCGGGAAAGGATATACTGCTTGAATATAATCCCGATATTTACGAGCTTTTGGATTTAAAAATCGGCAAATGCCGAATGGCTGTCGCCGCGAAAAAGGGCTTTTTAGACGATACCTCAAAAACTCTTCGCGTGGCTACAAAATTTTCAAACATCGCGCGGCAGTATTACGCCGAAAAATGCAGGGATATAGATATTATCCATTTAAACGGTTCAATAGAGTTAGCGCCGATTTTGGGGCTTTCGGACGTTATCGTGGATATTGTGGAGACGGGAAAAACATTACTTGAAAATAATCTTGAACCGGTTGAAACAATAGTGCCTATAAGCGCAAGGCTTATTGCCAATAAGTCGAGCTTTAAGTTTAAGGCGGAAAAAATCGAACAAATCAAAAAAGGACTTTTAAGTCTTACGGAGAATGAAAAATGATTAAAATTATGAAATACGGCGAGGTATCGCCCAAGGAAATTTTCGCGAGGGGAACGTCAGCGACCGATGTTTCGGGAATTGTTACCGAAATAATCGAAAACGTTAAGGAGAACGGAGACAGGGCGCTTTATTATTACTGCGAAAAGTTTGATAAAGCAAAATTATCCTCCCTTGAAGTGACAAAGGAGGAAATCGACGAGGCATTTTCCGCAGTTGAGCCGGAGTTTATTGAAATTCTAAAGCAGGCGGCGGAAAATATCCGCGCGTTCCACAAAAGTCAGGTTCGAAACAGCTTTATTATAAACGGCGACGGCTTTGTGACAGGGCAAAAAGTCACTCCGATTGAAAAGGTCGGGCTTTATGTTCCGGGCGGTACGGCGGCTTATCCCTCAACCGTGCTTATGGACAGTATTCCCGCTAAAATCGCGGGGTG
>JAEDNG010000177.1 GCA_016302625.1 Clostridiaceae bacterium | reverse complement strand
CCGGTTCTGCAAAGCTCGATTATTCCGAGGGGTTTCATTACGTTGATAAAGGCGTTGATTTTTGAAGGCTCACCCGTCACCTCAACGCAGAGGGTTTCGGGATTGTAGTCGATTACCTTGGCTCTGTAAATTTCAGAAGCAGCCATTACCTCGCTTCGGTTTTCGGGCGAATTTTTCACCTTGACGAGCATTAATTCGCGCTCAACCGTCTGAGCCTCGTCAAGCAGCTCGACATTTTTAACGTTATATAGCTTTTTGAGCTGGTTAATTAGCTGTTCCCTTGCGTAATCGTCTCCCTTTAAGGTGACGGTAATTCGGGAAAACTCAGGATTATCCGTTTCGCCCACCGTAAGAGAATCGATATTAAAGCCCTTTCTCATAAACAGTCCGGATACCCTTGTAAGCACGCCGTATTTGTTTTCAACCAAAGCGGCAATTACAAACCTTTTCATTTATTAGCCTCCTCCTTTGAAGTGATGATATCTTCAATGGAACCGCCGGGCGGCAGCATGGGAAGAACAAACTCGTCCTTACCTATAAGCGCGTCTATAAGGTACGGACCGTCATGTGTCATAGCTTTCTTAAAGGCAGTTTCAAATTCCTCCGGGGTGGAAACACGTTCGCCCGGAAGTCCGAAAGCGTCGGCAAGCTTTACAAAGTCGGTTTTTCTGCCGAGCACCGTATTTGAATAGCGCTTGCCGTAGAAAAGGGTCTGCCACTGGCGCACCATTCCAAGCACTCCGTTATTCATAATTACGATAACAACGGGAGTATTATATGTAACCGCGGTTGCAAGCTCGTTTAAATTCATTCCGAAGCTGCCGTCCCCCGTGATAAGCACGGTGCGGTCGCCCGACGCTATCTGCGCGCCAATCGCCGCGCCGAGGCCATATCCCATTGTGCCTAAGCCTCCGCTAGAGGCAAAACGGCGGGTTCTTTCAAAATCGGTATACTGTGCCGCCCACATCTGGTGCTGACCAACGTCTGTGGCGATAACCGTGTTTTCGTCCTTGACCGCGTTTATTATGTCAAACATCTTTTTAGGTGTAAGTGCATATTCGTCCGCCGAGTCGTTTTTATCGCTTATTTCCCTGCCCTTTGCCTTGAGCGCCTCCACCGTTTCGCGCCATTCGGGGTGGGTTTGTGTTTCGCACCTTTCAAGTATTCTCGAAAGCGAAGAAACAATATCCCCGATTATTCCTACATCAACCTTAACGTTTTTATTAATCTCGGAAAGGTCGGTATCAAGCTGAATTATTTTAGCACCTTTGCAGTATTTAGCGGTGTTGCCCGTCGCCCTGTCGCTGAAGCGGACGCCGACACCGATTATAAGGTCTGCCTCCTTATTAGCCATTGACGAAGCGTACTTGCCGTGCATACCCTGCATACCGAGGAATCGATCATAGGAATTAGGCAGAGCCGAAAGCCCCATAAAGGTACAGCCGATATACCCGTCAATCTTTTCAGCGAGCGCCTTAATATCGTTTGTCATACCCTCGCCCGCGGCGCCGCCGCCTATGTATATATAAGGTCTTTTTGCCTTGTTTATAAGCTCCACAGCACGGTCAATATCGCTGTCGGGAGCTATTCCCTGTTCGGAAAACGGAACAACGCCCTTGTTTTCAAACTCACACTCAGCTATCTGAACATCTTTCGGGATATCAATAAGCACGGGACCCGGTCTTCCCGACTTTGCAATCTGAAATGCCTCGCGGATAGTATCCGCAAGCTCTGTTACATCGCTTACAAAGTAATTGTGCTTTGTGATAGGTAATGTTATTCCCGTGATATTAATTTCCTGAAAGCTGTCCTTGCCTATAAGAGTCGTCGGGACATTTCCCGTTATTGCAACCATAGGTATTGAATCAAGCATAGCCGTCGCAATGCCGGTAACAAGATTAGTCGCCCCCGGACCGGAAGTGGCTATTACAACGCCTACCTTGCCGGTAACGCGGGAATAACCGTCCGCCGCATGGGACGCGCCCTGCTCGTGAGCCGCCAAATAATGATTGATTCTGTCGCTTGCCTTATAAAGCTCGTCGTAAATATTTAGTACCTGTCCGCCAGGATAACCGAACACGTCTGTAACTCCCTGCTCTATAAGCGTTTCAATGACAATGCGTGCGCCTGTCATCATTTCCTGATTCATAAAAAGGTAACCTCCTATTAGCTATAAAAAGCGCTTCCGTCTCTTTGCTATCCGCTGATAACGTAAAGAGACGAAAGCGTAAAATTAAAAATCTTATTCCTCCGCGGTACCACTCTTTTTCACCCTATAAAGTAAGGGAGCTCTCAGATGCTAACCACACCTTAACTCTGTTACGGGAGTTCCCGTCTGTTTCTACTATCATTTAGATTTCGAACAGCCGCTCCGCGGTGAGTTCGGCGCTTCTTCCCCAATACCTTACACCAACCGGCATCTCTCTGTCAGACGAAAGTAAAGAACCTACTGTTCCGCATCACTGCGTTTTCTATTTAATTTTTGATATTATAACACTATTTTTTATTTTTGTCAACACTTTAAAGTGAAAAAGTTGTTTTTTAAACTG